>JAKJEN010000039.1:0-15851 GCA_022705405.1 Planctomycetota bacterium
CGACCCCGCAGATATTCCATAATCTCGATTCCCGCCCGCACCGACGTGCGGAAATGTTCCACGCCGCGAACCAGATCGCATTGATACAGGTAGTACGGGCGAACCCGAATCCGCACCAGCGCACGGCAAAGCTCCTCAAGGATCTGCGGCTGATCGTTGACCCCCCTCAGAAGAACCGACTGGTTGCCCAGCGGAATACCGGCGTCGGCCAGTTTGGTACAGGCAGCCGCCGACTCGGCCGTCAGTTCATTGGGGTGATTAAAATGTGTATTGATCCACAACGGATGATACTTGCGCAGCATCTGGACCAGTTCATCGGTAATTCGCATCGGCAGAACCACCGGCACACGGGTCCCGATTCGGATAACCTGAACGCTGGGCACCGAGCGAAGCGCCGACAAAACCGATTCGATCTGCGCATCGGCCATCGTCAGCGGGTCGCCTCCCGAGACAATCACATCGCTGATCTCCGGATGAACCTGGAGATATTCGACCACCTGTCGAAGGCGCCGGGCAGAGATGGAACTTTCTCGCGTGCCGGCAATGCGCTTTCGCGTGCAGTGGCGACAGTACATCGAACAGGTGGTTGTGGCGATCAACAGCGCACGATCCCGATACCGATGAATCAGACCCGGTACCGGCATATCGATATGCTCTTCCAGAGGGTCCTCGCTCAGGCACGGCGGATCGCACATCTCCTGCGGATTAGGTACGCTCATGCGAAAGACCGGATCGGACAGATCCGCCCGTCGAATCAGCGAGGCATAGTACGGCGTAATAGCCATGGGGTACTTGGCGATCACTGCCATCAGATCCGCACGCCCGCTCAGGCCGGGCAGATAACCCGATAATTGTTCGAGAGTTCGGATCCGGTTGCGAATCTGCCAGCGCCAGTCACTCCATTGAATCGCTGCTTTCGATTTGCCGGCAGATTCCAGTACAGATAGGGAGGGCGGCTCATCGGCCCTCAAGGTACTCGGAGGTTCAGCGGCCTGTTCTTCTTCGCGTTCCGCAATCAGGGAAACAACGTGCTGCTGCATAGTGTGGATTCCTTTACAAGTCATAGTGATCCTTTATGTTCAGGCAAATGCCCTAAAAACGACGACAAACTGCGCACAAAACTCTGGCGGAGCGGCTGGATGCTCGATTCAACTTCGCCGAATTCCATACCGATCATGGCAAATGAAAAGAAACCGAAAACAAACCCGGCCACTGCCCCGGCCAGCCGACGAATCTTCATCGGATCAATTTTTTCTCCTACAAATGGAGACAACATATGCTCCATTTCTTCCAGATACCGGTTATACGGCTGCTCCATCTGTTCGGAAATTCTGCGTTCCATCTTGACCAGTAGCCGACCCTGAAATAAAAGCATAAATTTTTCGTTTTCTTCTACAAAAAAATGATAATGGGCATCCAAAAGGTGTCCGAGTACATCGGTAAGCGTCGTCGGCTGTTTTTCATTTTTCCGCAAGCGTAAAACCAGTTCATCAATGGCAAAGCCGACAAGATTTGTCGCTACTTCGTATTTATCCTTAAAGTGACGATAAAATGTCCCTTTCCCGAGATCCGCTCGTTGGGTGATGTCCTCGATTGTAGCGGCATCAAGTCCATATTCTGTAAAAACTTCAAGAGCTGCCAACTCCAGTTTCTTTCTGGTTCTTTCCGCTCTTTTATCAGAACGTGTCCGAACTAAGTTTTCAGTATGACTAACCATGATAATGACTATATAGTCATATCTGACTTTTTGGTCAATAAATTTATAAAAAAATTTTAATTTTTTTTAAATTTTTTTCTAATTCGAGCAAGAATGTCTCGGTTGTGGTATAATTTCCTACAAGACACTATATATAGTTAATCCCTATTAAAGGATGTGTAAGTGACTGAATTAATGGCTCCGGCCGGAAATCTTGAGAAACTGAGATGGGCTGTCGCATACGGGGCAGACTCTGTTTACTTTGGGCTGGAATTCGGTTCTTTACGAAACTTTGCTGACAATTTTACCCTCGAAAATGCTGAAGAAGGCATCCGCTATCTCCATACAAGAGGAAAAAAGGCCTATGTAACCCTCAATATTTACCCGTTTTCAGATGAATATGATCGACTGATTCAAACAGGATGCCTGTTGGATGATATGCAAGCCGATGGATTAATTGTCTCCGACCTGGGTTTATTGGCGGCTTTGAAAAAGAAAAATCTAAAAGCAGCCCTGCATATAAGTACACAGGCCAATACGACCAGTTGGCAAAGCGCATTGGCCTATAAGGATCTGGGGGCTTCTCGAGTAAATCTGGCTCGGGAACTGTCTCTTCGCCAAATCAAGGAGATCCAGCAAAACTTAAATGGACACATAGAAACCGAGGTTTTCATACACGGTGCGCTTTGTTTTTCTTATTCCGGAAGGTGTGCAATCAGCGACTATATGACCGGCTTTGGGGCAAACCGCGGCCAGTGCAAACACCCCTGCCGCTATTTATATTACCTGGTTGAAGAAAAACGACCCGGCAAATACATGCCGGTTTTAGAAGATAATCGAGGCCTATATTTCTTTAACAGCAAAGATTTGGCCTTATTTGAGTATATCCCGGCGCTTACAGAAGCGGGCATCACGGCCTTTAAGATCGAGGGACGAATGAAATCGATCCATTACCTGGCCGCAACCATTTCCTTATATCGTCGAATTCTCGAAGGCCAGTCCATCTCTGCTCAGCAGGCCCTGGCCTGGCTTAACCGCGTCCCCAACCGCGGCTACACATCCGGATTTATCAAAGGCGCCTTCCTGCCCCAGGATTATTCCTGGGACAAGAGCGTCTCGGCGGGAACCTCCCGGTTTGCTGCCAACGTCATCGAATCCGCCGCCCACAGCTGCACCATCCGTGTTCGCAATACAATCCGCTCAGGTCAGAAGCTGGAGGTTCTCCAGCCGGGTAAAAACCTTTTTGAAATCACCCTGCCCTCGCCATTGCAAACGACGGAGGGGAAAACTGTCGATTTTGCACAAAGTGAAAGTCATCTTCTTCTGCCGATCCCCCTGCCGGATTACACGATTTTACGGCAGGTTCTGCAACCGGCAGATTAAGCTTGAAGAATCGAGAATGGCAATTTATAAATACTCCCTAAAAAAGGAATTTTCGCGAAAAAAGCATGGAAGTATTCTCAGGCAGGAAATACCATTTTATCGGAATCGGCGGCATCGGAACCAGCGGACAGGCAAAACTGCTAATCAAGCATGGCGCGCAGGTCTCCGGTTCCGATATGACCGATAGTCAGATCCTCCGCGAGTTGGAGGCGCTGGGGGCTAAGATTATCATAGGGCACAGTCCGGATAACATCCCCGCCAAGCTCGACGCCGTCGTCATCAGCGCTGCCATTACCGCAGGGAATCCGGAACTGGCACGGGCCGGAGAACTTGGCCACAAAATCCTTAAATACGCTGAGATGCTGGGCCGGCTCATAGACCAGTACGAAGGCATAGCCATTGCCGGCACGCATGGTAAAAGTACCACCAGCGCATGGATTGCCTACCTGCTCGAAAAAGGCGGCTTGTCGCCCAGTTTCATCATCGGCGCCAGCGCTGCCCAACTGGAGGGCTCCAGCGGAGTGGGAACCGGCCGCGTCTTTGTTGCCGAGGCCTGTGAATACGACCGAAGTTTCCTGAACTTGCATCCAAAAATCGGGGTAATCTTAAACATTGAACTGGATCATCTGGATTATTACCGAGATGAAGAAGAGATTGTCGATGCCTTTACGGACTTTGCCCGCGGCATTCGCAGAGGCGGAATCTTGATCACAAGCGGACAAGACAAAAACACAGCTCGGCTAATGCGCCGACTTCATAACGGGATACAGATCCACACCTTCGGCCGTACCGAGGCCTGTGAGTTTTCAGCCGTAAGAATCGAATTGATCAACGGCCTGTACGAATTTGATCTCTGCCGAGGGGGAAGTTGCCTGGGCCGGACCAAGATCTCGATACCCGGCCTACACAATATCGACAATGCATTGGCGGCCTCTGCAACTGCTATCGCCGCCGGTCTTAGCCCGGATACAGTTCTCAGCCATCTGGGCGGCTTTACCGGAATTGATCGCCGACTGATGTTCAAATCCTGCATCCATGGCATCACAATCCTCGATGACTATGCCCACCACCCCACGGAAATTCGGGCCTCTTTGGCGGCCATTCGTCAACACTATCAACCCCGGCGCCTATGGTGTGTTTTTCAACCCCATCAGTACAGCCGAACCCGTTTTTTGCTTGATGATTTCGCAGAAAGTTTTAAGCTTGCCGATAATACGATTGTGCCGGATATTTATTTTGTCCGGGATACCGCTGAAAGCCGCAGGACAGTCAATGCCGAAATTCTGGTAGAGCGGATCCGCCAGAGCCACTGCCAGGCGGAATATATCCGGGATTTTTCCGGAATTGTGGATCATTTGAAAGAAAACGTACAATCCGGCGACCTGGTCGTCACGATGGGCGCCGGAGCAATCTGGAAGGTAGCCGATGAGTATATTCAGTGGCTTCGAGAGCATCGTTAAAGAACACTGCCCCTTGGCGAACTATACCAAATACGGTCTGGGCGGAGCGGCCGATTATCTGGTCGCGCCTCAATCGATCCAGCAGCTTCAGGAGATCATGAAGCGATGTCAGGAAAATAATCTGTCTGTTCGGGTGCTGGGGTTTGGCTCCAACCTGCTGATCAGCGATGAGGGCGTAAAAGGAGTAGTCATCCGACTGGAAAATCCCTCTTTTTGCCAATCCAAATTTGAACAGACCACATTAACAGCCGGAGCCGGAGCCAATCTCAATAATCTGGTACTTGAATCCGTCCGCAAAGGCCTGGGAGGATTGGAATCCCTGACCGGAATCCCCGGTTCTATCGGAGGGGCCGCACGAATGAACGCGGGCGGACGGTTTGGGGATATCGGATCGGTCATCCAAAGCGTCACGGTAATGGATGCGCAGGGCACAGTTTTCGAAAAAGCCAAACCCGAACTGATCTTCGACTACCGCGCCACAAACATCACCGCCAAGGTGATTCTGGGAGCTGTCATTGAACTGACCGAATCTGATCCGGACACCCTGCTGCACATGGTCAAAGAAGTCTGGATCTACAAAAAAAACACCCAACCGCTGGATGCACACAACGCCGGCTGCATTTTCAAAAACCCGCGAGGGCTGTCGGCCGGGGCGCTCATCGACCGAGCCGGCTTGAAAGGAACCCAGATCGGCGGAGCAGTCATCAGCGAAAAACACGCCAATTTCATCATCGCGGAAAAGGGCTGCAAAAGCTCCGATATCCGGCAGCTGATTGATCTGATCCGCACCAAAGTCCGAGATAAATTCGATGTGACTCTCGAACTGGAAATCGAAATTTGGTAAACAGCCGTCCGGAAAGGGTTTCGCTGAGGAAAAGCTCTCTGTCTTTCCGATATAGAGAATATGGTAAAACAAAAGGATGTATTTGAAAAAGTCGCTGTTTTGACAGGCGGAGTCGGCACCGAACGGCCGATCAGTCTTCTCAGCGGCCAAAATGTTTATCAATCGCTTCAAAAAACCGGTTTAGATGTCGTTTATTTTGATATCACCCCGGATGATATGTCAATTCTGGATGACCAATCCATAGATATTTTCTTTCTGATTCTCCACGGCCAGTTTGGCGAAGACGGACGGCTGCAGGCCGAACTGGAAAAACGAAAACTTTGTTTTACCGGTTCAGGTTCCAAAGCCAGTCGGCTGGCAATGGATAAAGTTGCCGCCAAACTCCTGTTTGCCAGGGCCGGGGTTGCCGTCCCGAAATGCTATGCCTCTTTTGATCAAACCCTCGATGAACATTGGTTAAATCAATGCCTTCCGGAAATTGACGGCAAGCGGGTCGTCAAGCCCATTCGCCACGGCAGCAGCGTCGGGGTACAGATCGTCGACACCCGTGAGGAAACGAAAAAGGCCGCACGCGATTGTTTTCAGACTTATCACGAATGCATGATTGAGGAATATATACCCGGACAAGAGGTCACTGTAGGCATCCTCGGCGAGAAAACCCTGCCGATCCTCGAGATTTGCAGTCAGGAAAAATTCTACGATTACCACGCCAAGTATATAAGCGATAAGACACAGTATTTATTCGATACCATCAAAAACAAAAATCTGATTGCAACACTGGACCGCCAGGCCCTGTCCTGCTTCCGAACGCTTGAGTGCAGACATTGGGGACGCGTTGATTTTATTGTAAACCCCGACGGAATTCCGTATGTGCTGGAGGTCAACACCCTGCCGGGCTTTACCAGTCATTCTCTGGTTCCGATGGCCGCGGCAAAGATCGGCCTCAGCGCCGATCAGCTCTGTCTGAAGATTCTGCAGGCCGCATGGGAAGACTTTCACACAAAAACAAAACGCACAGCAAAGTGAAAAAACGCGATTCCAGACAATCCGAAAAATTGAGCGGATTCTTCGGCTGGTTTAGCCGGCGGAAAGAAACCGCCCGCTCCCGCGCAGGCGTTGCCGGCTCGCCGTGGGTTGTTCGTTTGAAGGTGGCCTTTGCGATTCTGGTCTGGGCCTGTGTCGGTGCAGGGATTACAATGGGTTTTATTTATCTGGAACGTTACATTCGTACGCAGGGACCTTCCGCCCAAAAAACCGGCCCAATGGAACTGATCGGCGTACCTGACTGGCTGGAGCCCAAATGGATCGAGACGATCACGCAAACAGCAGGCGGACGACAATTTCATCTGGATGAGCAGTCTGCTCGCATTGTAGCGGAAAAACTTAAGAATCTTTCGTGGATGGAACAGATCCGGGTCAAAGCGACTCCAACCGTCCTGCAGGTGCAAGCCGTTTTCCGCAAACCCGTCGCACGCGTCAAAATTCGCGAAAACCGTTGGGTTTATCTGGACGCCGAAAGAGCGGTTCTCGATCCGCTGCCGCTGGAGTCGCTGACGCTTGCGGAAATCCGAGGGATAGCCGCGGAAAGCATACCTCCGCCTGGCGGTCTTTGCCATGCCGAGGAAGCCGACGCCGCCATCCAGATCCTGAAAAAACTCGAACAGATGGACCAGAGATGCTGTCCGGATAAACCATTGCTTTCGGAAATTGATTCTATAGATATGAGTAATCTTGCGAAAAGGAAAAATACATCAAAGCCGCATATTATCCTGTTCGCCAAAGACCAAACACCGATTTACTGGGGAGCCGCCTGGGGCAAGGCCGCTGTCTATCTGGAGGCCGATGAAGCCGAAAAACTGACCATGCTTTATAACTTTTATGCGCAAAACGGAAACACTCTGCTTGGCAAAGTCAAATACATCGAACTACGCACGCCCGTCATCGAGCGCCCCCGCCCGCGGTAAACGGCAACCCAATCTGAAGTTATCATACAAACATTTCCATATGAACAAGTTGTATGGTAACCATCCTCTGTCACTTCAACCGGAAATAGACCACCAGGGAATACAGCACCGTAATCAGCGAGGCGGCCAGCGCCGGCGCCAGAACAAACACGACGGCATACTGCGGCCAGGCGGCCCCGAACAACACCAGGATCGCAGCGATTTTAAAGAACATGCCTCCCGCCTGATGGGTCCTGTCCCAGACGGTCTCGTTGCTCAGCGTCCAGGGGGTGCGAATGCCTATGAACCAGTTGGGTTTCAGGCGAGGCATGATCGCACCCAAGACAAAAAACAAGGTCCCCATCGTCAGCGGCATAAAGATATTCATGGAGATCTGAATTCCCAGACTCCAGGCAATCGTGAACAGATGTATGGCCAGCAGAAAAACCGTCAGCATCAGGATAAACCCTTCATAATAAACGCGGAACTTGAAGATGTTTTTCCGCAACGGATCGATCAGCAGGATGACATAAAAAAACAACGCCTCGGCCGCCATGATCCCCGGCATCAGAAACATCAGGACGGACTTGTTCATGTAGCCATCGACCTGTCCGCTGGCGTTCCAGTGCGAGGCCATGATCAGGGGCATCCTCGGGTAAAAGATCCCGCTGATAACAAAAGCGGCCGCCACTGTCACCCAGATCAGTACCGTCATCGTTCGTATCTTCATCTTGAATTCTCCTTTTCCAGTACATAATACGGGGATCTGCCTGTCTGGGAGTTCTGACCCGGCAGCCACTCCAAAAACAGGTACTCTTTTCCCTCGATTGCATGTATTTGATATTCGCCTTGCTTCTGATCCGTAGGATCAAAGAATTTTCCTTTCGACCAGAGCCACGACTTGGAAGTCTTCATGTCGTTGTAAAACTCAAGATCCGTCAAAAAGAAATCCCGCGGTGATTGTCTTCGCCCCGGGACAAACTGCTCGATGGTTTCCACAAAGTCCACCGTCACCCATCGGCCCATCGCCCGCGGATCCAGCTGATAACTCAGGATAAAATCCTGCATCGGATCCTGCCTTGCTTTGATGTCAGCCGTATAGAGTTTATAACCGACAACGGAAAACAGCACGATTACGAAGATGCCTGTGAAAAGATGACTCAGAAATTGATACCTCGGCGACAATTCGATCTCCGTCTTCTTCGCGGCCGGCTGTTTGAGCAATTCGGCATACTCCTCCGCCGGACCCATTTCTTCGAGGATTTCCTTAAACCGCCGGTCCGTACGCTGCGACGGCTCTAATTCCTCAAACCGGAGTTCGAGGTGATCCCGCACATCGGCCAGCAATTCTTTTTTACGCGGGCGCCGCACGGCCGTCAGTTCCGCCTCGATCTGCCGCAGATACTCATCCCGTATTTCCCGCCACTTTTTTTCCGCATCACTCATGGATTGTCTCCTTTGCGTACCTGATTTACACTGGCGACGATCATATCCCAGTGCTGATTCATTTCCTCCAACATCCGTCTGCCTTGTGAGGTGATCGTAAAATACTTCCTCGGCGGCCCGTCTGGTCCCGGCTCAACGCTGGTTTCGGCCAGTCCGTCGGTTTGCAAACGAGCCAGGATCGGATAAATATTCCCCTCGCGCAGTGTCAGGCCCCTGCATTTTTTGAGTTCCTGAACCATCTCGTAGCCGTGACAGCGGCAGCGGGCCAGATAATTCAGGACCACAATATCCAAAAGCCCCTTTCGCAATTGAGTCTGCCAGTTTTGTAATTCCATAATTTTGTTCCCGACAGAAATAACCATTAATTACATAATATTATACTATAATACAGTATACTGAGATGCAAGTAAAAAAATTGGAAAATTCTTCATTTAACTGGCAGATATTAATACAAGTATTTGTTATTAAAATGTTTATAATCTTTATGATTGATGCGGAATTTTTATTTTGAATCAATATAAGCCAATGTCTTTTCCATGATTTCCTTGAAAACCGCTGCGGCCACACGCCCCCTATAAGCCGTCTCCCCCGCCCCAAATAGGCGCACAGAAAAAGTCCTTCAGAAACTGGTTGCGTATTTAAGTTGATTTCGGAAAAGTGTCAGTCTCGCCAAAGGCCTGCTTGTATGATCGGAAAGGAAAAAACTAACGTCTCCTTTTCAGGAAAGTCAAACTGACCCCCCCGATCACAAGCAATCCGATTGATGCCGGTTCCGGAACACACACCGTTTGAATCTTAATCCAGTCGATCATTGCCTCCGTTCCGTCGACTCCGCTAAGGCCATAACACAAACGCTCAAAGAATGGATTCGGCTCTATCCTCCATTCATCCGTTACCAGAAGCCAGCTCGGATCGTTTTCGGCAGGTTCCATCTGACGACTGATACGTTCAAAATCGTTTCCCTCCCCGTCCCGGATCCAGGACAGCACAAGATCTCCCTGGATCAGCATCTGTACGAGAACCCTTTTATATGGATTCGGAACCTGATTGTTGGGAATGTCTATTGTAATCGTCAGAGCAGAGTCTCTCCAGATCCCGTCTTCCCATGTCAAATTCGGAGCAAAGAACGCCCCTTGCAGCCGGGCGTTTAATTCCGGAAAATCCCCGATCGGATTGTCATCCACCTCCGGAGCCGCCGGATTGGTATTGGTCGTAAAATGCCATTCCTGATAGGTAACTGTCGCGCCAGCAAACTCAGCCAAACCAGCCCGGCTGACCGAAGACAGCGCCAGGCAAAGACCCAAAACAAAAGTCGAATATTTCATCTTCGCTCTCCTCATCTCTCAGGATGTTTTTATTGATTGAATTGCTTTTTTCTTTTCACTAAAGATGCCATGTAAACGCCGATCCCGCTCAGCAGGAAGGCGCTGGGTTCCGGGATGGGTCTGCACATCGTATCCACGCTGATCCGATCCACAAAACCGCCCGTTCCGGCCAGCGCAAAAGCAATGATCTCCTGAGAAGGATTTGGATAAATGTTCCAGCCGATAACCATCGTTCTCCAGTCATCGATCACAAACCCATTCTGATCCCTGCGAAGACCGCTGTCATAATAAAACATCTCCGCCTCAAATCCATCACCGACCTGAATCGTCGGATTGAGCATTGTCACGGCTCGGTAGTCCATTTCAAACCAGACAGTTTTGACCGGATTGTTATCCGGGCAGTCCGGAATGAGCAGTTCAACAAAGACCGGATCGCCCGTCCAAACGCCCTCTCGTCCGAGGATCGCTGATTTCCAGCCGAATGTAACGCTTCCGTCATAGCCGTAGATTGTCGCCATTGCCGTCCCATACGGATTATCTCCGGCATCCGGGGCCGCAGGGGCAATCCCCTGTTCAAAGGTCCATTCCTGCCAGGCGCTCCCCTCATCTCCGCGCTGCCAGTCCATCAGGCCCTCTGTGATATAGGTAGGCGCCGCAAGGACTGGCTGAAGCATCATCCATAAAAACATCAAACAAACAACCGAACTGCTTATTTTCTTTTTTCTATTCATCCTTTTCTCCCATATCGTTTACACGACATCTTCTCCGTTTTGGCGTCTTGTATTCATATGCTGTTGCAGGTCAGCAGACACCCCCGATTTAAATTTCAACTCCATTATTTTAATAAAATAACGTCACAGAAGTCAAAATAGAGGGACTTTTGAAAGGCGCATTTTTTTGAGATTTCTGAAAATTAAATTTCGAAAGACCCTATGGACCATACAGACCATACAGAACGCAGACAAAAAACGTCCTATAATGTCTTGGAGTTGTTTTTGTGCAAAACACAGGAACTTTTAAGAGGTCAGGATCGTCTCAAGACCCAATCGCTCACAGACCTTTTGCAGATCGTCCCAGACGCGTTTTCGATTTTCATACGAGTAATATCGCAACAGATAGGCCGGATGATAGGTGGGCATCAGTTTGGCCGGCGGCGAAGATTCCGAAAAATAAAAATCATACCACTGCCCGCGCAGTTTTCCGATCTGCTTTTCAGTTTCCAGCAGAATATGAGCTGCGTGTGCGCCAAGCGCTACAATTACTTCGGGCTGGATGATTTCGATCTGTTGTTTTAAAAAAGGCAGGCACTTAAGGGCCTCGTCCAGTTTAGGGTCTCGGTTGCCTAGAGGGTGGCATTTGAGAATATTGCAGATAAAGACGTCTTCCCGACGAAGGCCCATGGCTGTAATCATCTTCGTTAAAAGCTGCCCGGCTCGGCCGACAAAAGGACGGCCCTGCTGATCTTCTTCTGCCCCCGGCGCCTCTCCGATAAAAACCAGCCGTGCTCGCGGATTTCCCTCTCCGGCAACGGGATGGAGTCGGGTACTGCCAATATCGCATTTTCGACAGGCCTCTACCTTGGCGGCAATGTCTTCAAGCGTTAACTTTGGCTGGGAATCGGCTGAAGTATCGGCCGCAGCGCTGCGTCGGGTAAAATCCCCGACAAAAAAGGCCTCCATCTCCACGTGCTGACGGTACAAGTTTGAATGGTTTCGTTTTTCTGCCATAGGCCTGAGTATATTTGCTGCGGATCTGTTGGCAATAAAATTATCTTCGTGTTGCCTGGAAGACCAATTTTATTTTTATAAATTCCGTATTTACAGAGGATAATATTTTCTTATAATAGCATTAGAAATCCGAAACAATAGTAGGGAAACAAACAGCAATAGTTCAAATACCTGATGTTATGAATCTTGAAACGGCACGTATATTTTGCGATTTAGCCGAGTTGAAAAACTTCTCTCGCACGGCCGAGGTGCATGGGATCAGCCAGTCGGCCGTGTCCCAGCAGTTGATTCAACTGGAGATAGGCCATAATGTCCAGCTCATCGATCGTAAAAAAAGACCGATCGAACTGACCGCGGCCGGGCAGGTCTTTTATCAGGCCAGCAAAGAAATCCTCGAACGCTATGGCCGTCTAACCAGAGACCTGACTGCCCTGAAGCAATCGTCTTATCAAATTCGTCTGGCCGCGATTTTCAGCATTGGAATGTACACCCTTCAGCCCTATATTCAGAAATTTATGTCGATTTATCCGGATGTCAATCTTTCCGTGGACTATTACGGCGACGAAGAAATCTACGACAAACTCCTTCGTGGTATAATTGATATCGGAGTCGTCGCTGTTCCGCGCCGAGACCGCTATATCGAGATGTTTCCCTTTGAGAATGAACCGTTGGTCCTGGCCTGCAGTCCGGCCCACCCATTTGCCTCAAGGATTCGACTTGATATTCAGGAACTGCAGGGAGAAAAATTCATCGCCTTTGGCAAAGGAGTACCCACACGCCGACACATAGACGATATTTTAAGCCGCTACGGAGTTTCTGTTCGGCTTGTAATGGAAATAGGCAATACAGAAACCATCAAGCGGGCTGTTGAAATTAATTCAGGCGTCAGCATCCTGCCGACTCCCACGATGCGGACGGAATTGGCCAATGGAACTCTTAAGGCCGTCGAATTGTCCAACGAATCATTTATCCGGCCTACCGGAATCCTCATCCGCAAAGAAAAATTTCAATCTAAAGCGGGCCAATATCTCCTCGGGCTGCTTCGAAAAGAATAGGAAATCATGCCGATTTATGCTGTAGTTTTTGATATGGACGGGACGATTACAGAGCCCCTGCTTGATTTTTCCCAGATCCGAAAAGAAATCGGACTTTCTCCGGATTGCCCTTCGATTCTGGACGGGATTGAAGAGATGGACCTGCATAGCCGACAATGGGCGATGGAAATCCTTTGCCGGCATGAAGACCAGGCCGCAAAAAACTCAACCCTGCGGGATGGAGCAACGGCTCTTCTGGCAGAACTTCGTCGGCGAAAAATCCCCGCGGGAATCCTGACGCGCAACTCCCGTCAAAGCGTTCGCAGGGTACTTGAAAAACATCGATTGACATTTGACGGGATCATTACAAGAGAAGACGGTCCGGCCAAACCGGACGGTTTTGGAGTGCTGGCTTTATGTCGGCAGTTTGGCGTTGCGGCAAGGAACACTCTGGTCGTAGGGGATTATCTGCATGATCTTCTGGCGGCTCGAAACGCCGGATCTATTCCGGTCCTTCTGAGCGGCCACCCTCGCGCTCAGGAATTCGCCGATCAGGCGGATTTTTATATCCGCCATCTTGACGAACTCCTCCCAATCATCGACAATCTTTCTTAACTATTCCAAGGAATCAGATTATGAAAAAACAAATAAAATGGATTGTCTGTCTGGTTATGCTAACCGCCTGCCGGAGTTTCTCTGCACTCTGTCCGGCGGACTGTTGTACAGATCCAGACAAACCGCAAACTCAATCTGTCTGCTCGTCGGCGAGTGCAGCGGTGGAACAGATCCTTGACCGGATGCATAAATCGGCCCAATCGCTGATCTCCCTTCAGGCGGATCTGGAATATTTGTTTATTCAGGACCCCGAATTACTGGAGGCCAGAACCACACGCAAAGGTACTCTTTATTATTCCAAAGGAGCCGATAAATCCAATCTGAGAATTTCTTTTCAAACGGTCCAGCAGGACCAGGAAGAACCCCAGGCCCGTCCGGAGCATTATCTGTTCGATGGAATCTGGCTGACCAAGATCGATAATGCCCTGGAGACCGTTGATTTATATCAAAAAGCCCCAACCGATAAACCCGTCGGCGTCTTTGACTTTATCAGCCATAACTTCCCTATGGTCGGTTTTACCGACCCCAAAAAGCTGGAAACCGAATTTGTCATTTCCGTTTCAGATGTCCCCGCCGAGCCCAATCAGCCCCAGCATCTGATTCTGAAGGTTCGACCGGATTCTATCTACAAAGACGACTATACGAAAATCGAAGTCTGGGTAAATCAAAAAAACTGGCTCCCGCAGCGTCTGACGGCAGTTTCTGTACAGGGAGATTTTTACGATCTGAAATGGCTCCATTTGCGGATCAATAAGCAAATCCCGCAAGAGATCTTTAACCTTGAAATTCCGGCTCATTTCCGTAAAAATACGCATCCGTTGGAACAAAAATAAACTCCACTCGAAAGGGATTGTCTATGGCCAGTGGATTGGTAATTTACTACTCTCGCAGCGGCAACACAAAAATCATGGCAAAGGCCATCGCTGACGCCATGAACAACAGCGGGGTCTCTACCGCCTGTAAAAGCGTATCCGAGGTCAACGCTGAGGATTTGGTAAAAGTTGATGCGATTGTGGTCGGCTCTCCCACCTATTATGGCCGTGCCGCGGCCCCTATCGCTCAGTTGTTTGATGAAACGATCAGTAAACACGGAAAACTGGATGGAAAAATCGGCGCAGCTTTCAGCAGTTCGGCCAACATCGGCGGCGGAAACGAAACCACCATCTGCGAAATCAACAATATGATGCTGATTCACGGTATGATCATTCAGGGCGATCCCCAGGGCGATCATTACGGGCCGGTCTCCATCAGCAAACCCGACCCAAGAGTCTTAGAGCAATGCGGCCGAAGAGGCCAGAGGATTGCCGCCCTGGCCAAGCGTCTGTTTGGATAGCGTCTTCTTTATTACGGGAACAGAAACCGCGTTTTTTTTCAAAATTCTTTGACATTGAGATATTGGATTGCTACACTTTGGAAACGGTATAAATAACGATATTAACCATCTACTTAGGAGGATCTTTCATGCAGGAATATGAAGATCTAAAGGCGCTTGTAGCAGAAATTGAACAGGATGTGAACAAAGCAGAAGGTGGAAATAAGGCCGCCGGAACTCGAGTCCGCAAACAAATGCAGGCCATCAAACAGGCGGCACAGACTGTCCGAAATAAGGTACTTGAACTTCGCGTAGAAGATTAAGAGTTTTTTTGTCTAACATTCAGGATCTGTAAAGTTCCGTTCTTATTTAGGAGGAACTTTTAGATGATTTGGCAATAAAGGGACTTTATGCCTCCAAGTTTATTGTTTCCGTACAAAGAGTTGGATCTTCAACATATTGCTTTTGATCGATCTGCCATTGCCCAAGTGAATCCTCAGGCCTTTGAGATGTCTCAGTTGGATGCAATTGTCTGGCATGATTTGTCAAAAATGATGTGTCTTGGGTATAAAGATATAACAGACCATGAATTCTGGGTTCGCGGGCATATACCAGGACGCCCGATTATGCCGGGCGTAATCATGGTGGAGGCGGCCGCTCAATTATGCAGTTTTTTTATGAAGAAGATCTATGGACTGACGGGTTTTATCGGTTTTTCTGGGATTGAGGAAACCAAATTCCGAGAAACTGTAGTTCCCGGCGATCGATTATATCTTCTCGGCCATATCGACAAAGTCCGCAGCCGACAGTTCAAGGCCACCGTACAGGGGGTCGTAAATGAAAAGATGGCGTTTGATACGATTATCAGCGGAATGAGAGTGTAAATGGAGACCCCTCTCGAAGAACTGTTTGAAAGTTCTTTGAGTTTGGATTTAACGGACGATACGCTCCGGCAGATTCCAGCAGGCCGGGGCGTTTTGCTTTTTGCAGATTCAAGCCGCCGACCGATTCAAATGCTTCTCTCTGCCAATCTCCGGCGAACTGCCTTAGCTAAATTATCCGAATC
>JAKJEN010000039.1:15861-18727 GCA_022705405.1 Planctomycetota bacterium
AGGCCGATCTCCGCCCCATTGCCCGTTTTTTATACTATACGCCGGCTCCCTGCGATCTGCACAGTACGTGGTTATATAACCGGTTGGTACATATTTTATTTTCGGACAAATCCAACGACTTAATCTGTCTTCCAACGCCTCATTGCGTTCGGATTGATCCGGACGAAGATTGGGCATCTTTTACGCCTTCCAATCGGCTTTATCCGAAGGGATCGGCTGTCTACTGGGGCCCTCTGCCGACTCGCAAGGCCGCTGAACTTTTTGCACAGGCATTAAACGAGGCATTTGAACTTTGCAGAAATCCCCGATTTATTCGCCAGGGGCACAACTGCACCTATTTTCAGATGGGCATTTGTGCGGCTCCATGTATGCAGACAGGAGAGGAAAACCGTTACCGGCAGGCAGTTCGACAGGCCATCGAGGCCGCCGATGGACCCATTGAACACATTTTGGAGTCCCTGAACAGCCAGATGAAAATCCAGGCAGGCAAAATGCAGTTCGAAAAGGCACAAACCATCAAAAATCGGATTGTTCAGATGGGAAAGTTGAAAGTCAGGTCCTACCGCTGGACACAAAGGATGGATAATCTGAAAATTCTTCATATTTCGCAGAGTTCCAGCACAGTGTCTTTCGAAAATTTGCGTCAAAAAAAAACTGTCTTTAGCGGATATTTAATTTCTTTTGACCGGATTGAGAAGGTTGCAAACTTCACACTCTCCTCTATCCCAACTTTTCTGGACAGGACATATAAACTTCAAAATTCTCACCGGATGGCTTGTGAGAATTTGTCGGAGCATCTGGGACTGGTTTCTCTATTTTTGTACAAAAGCCGTCCGCCGGGACTCTGGCTGGATCTTAGCCAAAAATCTCTGATTGATGAATTGATGATTAAAGAGGCAATAGTTGGCTGCTTTGGGGCGAAAACCGTCTCCGAAAATTAAAGAAGGGACGCCGAAAAAACTCAGCGTCCCAAATCACGTAGCCCCAAGGGGATTCGAACCCCTGTTGCCGGGTTGAAAACCCGGTGTCCTAGGCCTGCCTAGACGATGGGGCCGCGCAGGTCATGGAAGTTACTCCATGCTAATGGCCTCTACGGGACATTCGTCCACGCAAATGCCGCAATCCACGCACTTGTCTGGTGTGACTAACGCCTTGCCGTCGACCATTTCAATGGCCTCGCTGGGGCAGGCATCCACACAAGCGCCGCAACCTGTACAGGTTTCCTGATCTACTTTTGCCGGCATTTTCTGATTTCCTTTCTAAGTATCAGAGTTTCGTTTAATCTTAAACGCCAAAGAGTACAAAATTTTTCAATCGGACTCAACACTTTTTTTATATTTTATTATACGACTATTTGGGGCTATTGTGTCCAGTATTTTCTTAAAAATATATTTTTTAAAAAATCATCTCCTATAAGGTCAAACGCTTGAAAATCGGCTTTTTTGAGGCGCATTTGACTAACCAACGACAGTCGGCAATCCTCGATTTGGACTAAAAACTCTTCGTGCAAGAATCGGCGGGTAAGATCGGGCAAAGATCGTCTCTTGCTGAGAAAGGGTTGAGAATCGACAGCAGCCCTCGCCGTCCTGTCGGTATAATTTTTCTTTCCTGCAAACCATCTGTTTGTGCTGGATATGATATTCTATGGCTATCCCAGATAAGTTGTTTAGATTTGTTGACAGTCAATCGCTTTCACCTATAATTGCTGCATCAACAAACAGTTTATTGTCGATACTGGTTAGGAGAGCAAACGTATGTCAAAACGCAGCAAGCGCTCCCGCAGGTCTCTCCATGTAGCGCTGGTCTACAATGCCGCTTCGGGATTTGTACCCGATACGCCGGAAGATCGGGGCAGCACGGCAGATCTTCGTCATATGATCCGATATATGGCTCGAACGCTCAGAACCCTCGGACATAAGGTCACGGTCTTGCCCCTGGCTAATGATCTCTTTGCTTTTCAGCGTCGTCTGCTGCGTCTTGAGCCCGATGTCGTTTTCAATCAATACGACGATGTAATTCATGGCGCATTCTATGAGATGCTGTTTGCCGCCAATGTACAGATGATGGGCCTGCCCTTGACCGGTTCGCCCGCTCTGGCCCTCGGATTGAGTCGTTATAAATATATCTCCGCCAAACTCCTGCAAGGGCTGGGAATACCCATTCCGCCCTGTACTGAATTGCTTGAAAGAGTCAGCGATGTGGACCGACGCCAATGGCAATTCCCTCTGATTGTTCAGCCATGCAAAGAACATGCGGGCATTGGCCTGGGCCGGGACTCGGTAGTACGGACAAAGAAAGCGCTTCGCCAACAGGTGCGCAGAATCCTTCAGGAATTCAATCAACCCGCCCTGGCTCAGCTTTTTTTGCCCGGCCGTGAGTTTAATGTAGGCATTGTCGGCGGAAAACGTCTTCACCTGATGCCTCTGGCTGAAGTCCATTATCATGATATGCCTCCGGAGATTCCCCCGATTATGTCCTATGCGGCCAAATGGATTGAAACTTCCCTCGAGTATAAAAAAACCTCTATTGTCTGCCCGACCGAAGTAAAGCCGGAACTTAGCCGGCAGTTGTATGACATCGCCACACGCGCCTTTCGCGCCGTTCGGTGCTGGGGCTACGGCCGCGTTGACATCCGGTTGGATGAAGAGGGAAACCCGCGGGTATTAGAGGTCAACTGCAACGCCTCTTTGGAGGATGATATTGGTTTGGCGCGTTCGGCAAAACGGGCCGGCATCTCTTACCCCAAGCTCCTTCAGATGATTATTGATATCGCGCTGGAAGGTCCGCCGCACGATGTCCATATCCCGATGTGCCATTTAGACAACGCCTGAACTTCGGCTCCGGCAATGCACACTGAAAAGCGCTG
>JAKJEN010000003.1:0-305 GCA_022705405.1 Planctomycetota bacterium
GTACCCGGCATGGACGAGCACGATATCTCCCAGCCCGATCTGCGGAGTCAATGTAGTACGAATCTTCCAGCGGGTTCCCATGGCCTCGGCCACGGCCCGGTCATCTTCAATTTCTACAATTCTGGCAGGAATCGCCAAGCACATAGTGTACGGCTTTCTGTTTTATAACCCTTTTTCTATTTTCGCAGCGGCGATGGCGGCTTGTCCGAGTGCAATCCCGCCGTCATTGACCGGCGCCTGTTGTTTGAATAATACTTCAAATCCCTCCTGCCGCAACTGCTCAATCAGTCTGTTGGTTAAAAAAC
>JAKJEN010000003.1:328-26485 GCA_022705405.1 Planctomycetota bacterium
TTTTTTCGCGGGCACGGCGGGCAAACTCCAGAAGTCCCGCCGCGATGGTATTATGAAATCGTGCCGCGGACGCCTGAGGCCGGGTGTGCCTGTCCGGATCGTCCAAAAGCTGGCGCAAAATGGATCGAGGATCCCAAAGCACAGGCCCCTGCCAGTTCTCTTCCATTTGGACAGAATAAGCGGATTTTTCCTGTTGGTCGGCTATTGCCTCCAAAGCCATCGCCAGCTGGGCTTCATAGGTGTTTTTATTGCCCAGCCCGATCAATGCGGCTGCGGCGTCAAACAATCGTCCCAAACTGGAGGCGGACACTGTGTTGATTGTCTTGTCGATCTGGGTGCGGATTGTTTCAATCTTTTTTCGATTTGGTTCGATCTTGACCAGATCGGATTCAATAGCCGATAGATCTTGTTCGTCCAGCAGCCCGATCAGCGGCCGGATTGCTTCCTGAGCCGCCTGGTCGCCTCCGGCCAGCGGATAGTATGCCAGATGTCCAAACCGCTCAAAGCCCAGCAGGGAAGCGATCAGACATTCACATCCCCAAATCGCCCCGTCTGTTCCATAGCCGGTTCCGTCGGCCGCCAGCCCGATGACCTGCTCTTGCGGTTCGGCGCGATATTCGGCCAGAGCCGAAGCGATATGGGACCAGTGATGCTGAACCTGAAAAAACTGGTCGGCCTCCTGCAACTGGGCAAATTGCGTGGACAGATAGCCCGGATGCAGATCGCAGACAATTATCCTTGGGCGGATCTCAAACAGATCGCGCAGATGCTGGACAGACCAGACATAGTGCCGGTATGTCCGCCCCTCGGCCAGATCGCCAATGTGTTCGCTGAGCAGATATTGATCGTCTTTCACGAAACAGAAGGTATTTTTCAGATCCGCGCCGGCGGCGAAGATTTCTTTGGATACAGGGCGGCCTCGTCGAATGGGCGTCGGCACATATCCTCGTGCCCGTCGCAGGAATGCGGGCCGCCTGTCAATACTGTGAATTACCGAATCGTCAACCTGTCGAAAAATATCGCGATCGTGCATCAAAAAGACATCTGCGATATTTGCCAGTTGCTCGAGGGCCTCCTGGTTGTCGCAAATCAGCGGCTCCTGGCTGAAATTGGCGCTGGTCATTACCAGCAGATCCATGCCCGGCTCGGCAAACAGCAAATGGTGCAGCGGCGTATAGGGAAGCATCAGCCCAAAGGTATTGGTCCCTTGGGCCACCGAGGCGGCCGCACGATTGGGATATTTTTTGGGCAGCAGAACAATCGGCGAAGGAGGGCTGGCCAGAAGTTGACGGCTGTGCGGATCCAGGATCGCGATTTCATCTATTATCTCCAGCGACCGGGCCATCATTGCAAAGGGTTTTGCCTGTCGGCGTTTACGGCCTGTTCCTGCATGGCGTCAGCGGCCAGGTGAAAGCCGCCAAGCCCCTTGATCGCGACGATCCCGCCGCCCCGAAGAATTTTTGCTGTTTGGCGGATGACCTCATCTGAATCGGTTTCAAGGATCTTCTTGCGGTTGTCCAGCAGCCGGATCTTGGGGCCGCACTTCGGGCAGGCGACCGGCTGAGCATGAAAGCGGCGATCTGTAGGGTTTGTGTATTGGCGATGGCAGCGGTCGCACATTAAAAAGCGATCCATTGTTGTATTCGGCCGGTCATACGGAACCGATTTGGTCAGAGTGTATCGAGGGCCGCAGTGCGTACAGGCGATAAACGGATAACGGTATCGAAAATCTGTCGGATTGGTCATTTCCGCAAGGCACTGTCGGCAAACAGCCGTATCGGGTGTGACCTGGCAGATTGGGCTTCCATCGGCTCGACTGGAGAGGATCTGGAAATCCGCCTCTCCCTCCTGCGGCGGGCGGTCCTGCACTTGCAATTTCTCAATCTGCATAAGCGGCGGCCAGTCCGGACAAACCGACGGATTATGCAGGAGGCGTACAAAAGAGTTCAGATGGAAATCCTCCCCCTGTGCCTCGATGATTATCCCCGCCACATCGTTGAAAACAAATCCGGTCAGGTGATTAGCTCGCGCGGCACGATATAAAAAAGGTCGTGCTCCCACCCCCTGGACCGTTCCCTGAACTAAAATTCGTTTTCGAAACACCATCAAAATAATCCTGAAAAGAAGGCATTATACGAATATTAAATACGCATTCAAATCAACAAACCCCCAAAGGCGCGATAAAAAAAGCTCGTCAAAAAGAAAAAATATTTCAAACAATATCTTGGATGTCCTATAAAAACGCCTGTTTTGTGTTAATTAATGTGAAAATTAATAATTTTATTATAATCTTAATAAAATCTTAAAATTATCTTGAAGCAGATTTCGCTTTTATATATAATCATCCTTACATAATTAATAATTAATGGGGGTTAAAAATGAGATCGTGTTTTGTTTCCATTCGTTTTGGTTGGTCAGGCCACAGGCAGCGGCCCCCGCCGATATTCAAACCCTGAACCCTTGCTGTTTTCTCTCAATTCCCTTTTTCTGTGTCACATAAAATAAATAAGGTTGTATGCCATCAATAAAGTGTATAAAATTGAATATCGAACAGGCGCAAAACCAAGCCAATCTCTGGGTTAATATGCGGGGGCCGCCGACCCCGGAACAGAAGGTTGATATCTCTGTTCTAATTGGCCCCCGCTTTTTTTATCCGCATTTTCTTTCCTCTTTTTGTTTATCTCCTGTCCCTTGATTTATGTTTAATGCCGATTATACTGCGCCAAACTTTATCGGGCGGAGCGTAAACGATGGCAATTATCGCAGGGATTGATGAAGCCGGCTACGGGCCTCTTTTGGGGCCGCTTGTGGTCAGTACGGCGGTTCTGGAGGTTCCGGATAGCCATATTCGATCTGATTTATGGAGGATTCTGTCCCGTGCGGTCAGTATGGAGAAAAAAGGGCTTGGCGGGCGGCTTCTGGTCAATGACAGCAAAAAGGTGTATTCCCGAAAATCCGGAATCAAACACCTGCGGCGCACGGTTTTGGCCTTTTTACTGGCAGCCGATCCGGGAAAAGAAGATCTAAAAACCGTCGAACAACTGCTGCTTGCCCTGTGCCCGACTTTTGCTTCTCAATCTATCCTGTATTCCTGGTATTCTGATTTATCGCAGCAGCCATTAAAAATTGAGGACGAGGTTCGAATTGCCGCCGGACTGCTGGGGCGAGTTATGCAGGAAAACGGGATCCGGATCCGTAAACTTCAGGCACGCTGTCTGGAAGTCAATGATTTTAACGAAAAAATCAGGATGGTTAAGAATAAGTCCCGTGTACTTTTCGGCGAATTGTGCTGCCTGATTGACGCTGTGTTCAGATCCGAGGCAACCGTATCTGACAAGGTTCAGTTTTTAATAGACCAGCAGGGGGGGCGTTTGAATTATCGACCGGAAATCCAGCGGATGTTTCCGGATATGGAATTGACGGAACTTAAGGCCGACGCAAATTTGAATAGCTATGAATTGGCCGCAGGATCGCGGGCGATGCGGCTGCATTTTACTGCCGGCGCTGATGAAAAGTTTCTGCCGGTCAGTTTGGCCTCTATGGTCAGCAAACTGATTCGAGAGGTTTTGATGGACAACTTAAATGCTTATTTTTCAAAGATTTGTAAAAATATTAAGCCCACAGCCGGTTATTGGCAGGATGGGCAGCGCTACATTGCGGAATTATATTCTTCTCTGCCGGCCTCGGATGTTCCGAAAAATCTTTTGGTAAGAATTCGATAAAAAGGGTCGAACCCGCCTTTTTCTAAGGCGCCTAATTAATTGATATTAAAAAACTTAATATTTTTCTGAAACAAAATTAGGCATTTTTCCGAGTAATTTTTAGATTTTTTATTTTTTTTTATTGCAATTTCCAAGATTCCCCATTATATTGTTTGTGGTTTGTCAGTTATTTGAAAAATGAGATTTATCGGCAATAGCGATTGCGTCAAAGACAAAGATCTTTGTTGAGAATGTAAAAAAGCTCCTTCTGCCGCCCGTACCTTCAAGTAGCCCTGGGAAGTTCACCGACTTCCTCCTCCTTCTGCGAAGTGCGGGCGGTTTTTTTGTCAATATTTTTAAAATATTTTGCGGAAAACTCTCATTTCAGTTCTAACCGTCTATCCCCAATAGAGATAAAAAACTTTCTGGCTGTTCGGTTTTTGTTCGGGAGAAAGGACCTGCCTTGCCGATATACCCTGAGCACAAAAGCGGAAGTTTACGAAATTCTTGGAAGGCAGGTAAAACATGGACGTAAATCGATTCAAAAATGCGGATATTCCCATTTGCAAATTCGGCCCGGGTGGAGATTTTATCACACCATGGCCCGCATTGCCGGCTGTACCAATTCCAGAAGATTCTTCGGCCGACCCGATCACGCGGATTCTGGGGCTGATTGGTCGGCTGCTGGGGACCTCCATCCAGCCGGAACTGGCCGAAGACCTTGCCGCCGCCCTGCAACCTGTCCGGACCAGCGCCCCCCATTCGGCCGGCGATCCGCAATCATCTTTAAAGGAGAAAACTCTCTATGCCCAGGCCCATTCCCGTCTCGATCACCCCGCGTCAATTAGAGGTTCTTCAGGCCGTCGCCGAATTCCAGTCCAGACATTGTTATTCAGCGACGATCGCGGAGTTGGCTCAATCCCTCGGCGCAAGCCGTCCAACCGTACACGAACATCTGGCCGCTCTGCGCGAAAAAAGACTGGTTTATCAGGTTCCCGGCAAGGCACGCTCTTTACGCTTAACCGAACGGGGGCAGCGTCTGCTCGCGAAGGTTCCGCTGCCTGAGAATCCATTTGCAGGGCAAGCCGCTTCCGATACGCTGACTCTGGCGGGAGCCGCAGCAGCTGGCTACGGGATTGAGGCCCTTGAAGACAAGCAGCCGTTTTCGCTTCAGGGTTTATTCGGTAATATGGATTCCCTGTTTGTGCTTCGGGTACAGGGACACAGTATGACCGGCGCAGGAATCCTCGACAGGGATTATGTAGTCTGCCATCGGCAGCCCACGGCGGAAAACGGGCAATTGGTGGTGGCGATTGTCGAGGGGGAACAGGCGACAATCAAACGGTTTTTTAAGGAGGCCTCGCAGGTTTGTCTGATGCCTTCCAATGACGCCTTCGAACCGATTTATTCAAGGCAGTGCCGTATCGAGGCGATTGTTGTAGGGCTGATTCGCAGGATGTAGAAATTTCCCCGTGTTTTTGTATCTCTGCTGTTTTCGACAAATCAAAAGAATCATGTCTGACCGCCTTGCTTTTGACAAGGGCCGATCCTTTACATTCCGATCTGCCTGCTGTACAGTAACCGCAAAAGGGAGATACAAACGATGCGGCAACGTTTTTTTATTCTGCTGATCGTGATGGCGGCGTATATCCCGTTTTTGTATAAACGATTTGCGAAAGGCCGCTGGATGAGCGTACTGCTTTCCGTTTTCCTGGCGGTTGCCGGCGTGTACTTTGGGCTGATCGTACTGCTGTATCTATTTCAGCCCCGAATGATTTTTTGCCCGTATCGACAACACGACGGCCGATCTGAAGAAGTCGGACTATCGTATCAATCCGTTCAACTGACGACCTCTGACCAATTGCGTCTGGACGCCTGGTATATTCCTGCTGAGGAATCGCATTTTACCGTTTTGTTCTGTCACGGCAACGCAGGCAACATCAGCCATCGTCTGGATACCCTCAAAATTTTTCATGACCTGGGGCTCGGCTGTCTGATCTTTGATTACCGCGGATACGGCCGAAGCGAAGGCCGCCCGAGCGAACATGGACTGTATCGGGATGCCTATGCCGGATGGGTCTGGCTGACAGAGCGGCAGCAGGTTCCTCCGGATCGGATTCTCCTTTTCGGGCGTTCTCTGGGAGGCAGTGTGGCCGCCCGCCTGGCGGTCTATCTGTCCCGCCGTAATATGCCGGACCCGGCCGGACTGGTTCTGGAAAGTTCCTTTTCCTCTGTGATCGATATGGGCAAACATTATTATCCCTGGCTTCCGATCGGATGGTTTGCTCGTTTTAAATTTGATACCGTCGAATCAGTCCAGTCTGTTCACTGCCCAGTTTTGGTAATCCATAGTCCTGAAGATGAGATTGTTCCATTTCAGTTAGGGCAAAAGATATATGAATCCGCAAATCAGCCCAAACGCTTTGCGCAGATCCGCGGATCTCATAACGACGGATTTATGGAAGATTTTCAAACATATAAAAGAGTGTGGACACACTGGATTCAGTTTTTGAAGGACTTGACGGGCAAATCCACGGAAATGAAAAAATAGGCAAAAAAAATAAATATTCAAAGATTGGAATGTTAAAATAGGACGCATTCATATCTTTCCATTCTTCCTTTTTTAATTTTTATAGGCAAATTTTTATTTAAAAATAGGTATTTTTCCTTATGGCGAAAGTTTAAAAAATATACGATAAAATATACTATTACACCGAGATGGTGAGCCAAGGGAGGTTTGGCTTATTTTGGCGGGACCTTCGGCAGGTTTATCTGCCGAAGGTTTTTTAATGCGCTGAATCAGGGGGGGGTGTTAGAACCTATAGATAGATCGAAAGAGAAATGCATAGTTTGTCCATATCTTGTTCTCCGAAGAGGTCTGCATACAAAAGATCGAAATGAAACCGGAAATCTCCGAGCGGTATATGAACTGTTTATTCTGTTGAGAAGATAAGCCGGCTGCGATATTCTGCTATAGAGAGTCTAATTTCCAGACAGGGCTTTGTGCGGAGGCATGAAAGGGGCGTGTCTGGTGTTGAGTCTGCCGGTTTCTTTGAATTTTGTCGGCAGAAAGGATGAAAGATCTTAAGCCGGTGAAAGGAATAAACGTTGGGAAAACGATGTCTTGTATGGTGCCTGTGGACAGCGGCTGGACTGTCGCTGGTATTGGAATCCGGCTGCGGGCGATTGGGAGAAGGCCGCCGTATTGTGGCTTTTGAAACGGCCGGGGCGGAGATCAAACTGCTTGGTTTTCCAATCCACAACTCCTCGGAAGATGGAGAGCCGGCCTGGACCTATCGGCACAATGCGGCGCTTGATCTGCTGGCCGATCACGGAGCCGATGTGATTGGGCTGCAGGGCGCTGACCCCGTTCAGGTTCAGGATCTTCAGCGTGGGTTGGCGGTTTATGAGGCAGTCGGAACGGGGTCTGCGGATTGGGATCCGACCTGGCCGATCTGCCCGGTTCTATACCGCAAAGACCGTTTTCGAGCGGCGCAGACCGGAAGTTTCTGGTTTTCCAATACTCCATGGGCGGCCGGGTCTGTTCACTGGGGACAGGGATCGCCGCGAGTGTGTATTTGGGTGCGTCTGACCGAACGTCTGACAGGGCGGACATTTATTGTGTATAACATGCAGATGGATCGCAGGTCGGCCTGGTCGAGGGAAAAAAGCGCAGAACTGCTGTTGCGCCAGATTGCCCGGGGAAAGAGGGATGAGCCGGTGGTTGTGTTTGGGGATTTTGTCGATTCGGCGGACAGCCGGTTGATTCGGATTTTACAAGGGGCTGAGCAGACGGCCGGAGCGGAAGGGACAGGGCTGGTTGATACCTGGCTTCCATCCGCACTGGAGGGAGTCGTTGACGGATTGAGCAGCCGGGAGACGGATGGGGCGGAGGTGATTCTGGTAAGTCCTCAAGTGGAGATTCTATGGGCGGAGGTTGACCGGCGGATGTTCGAGGGCCGGCGTCCATCGGGATGTTTTCCGGCCGCGGCGCTGATTCGCCTTCCCTGACAAGAGAGAAGACAAACGAATTCTCAGCAGGCGTCAAGACGCATTGAACAAAAACCGTATTTTAGAGTAAAATAGAAAGGGAAAGTCCGCCTATTTCCTTGAGAGTAATTGTTTTTTTCTGTTCATGTTTGATCCTGTCATAAATTGTGTTAAGATTGACTTTGTTTTGACGAAGACAGTATCAGAGACCGATTCATGCTGGCGATAAGGAACTATTTTTGAATCGTTTTTTCATCTACTTTTATTTGGTTGCTCTGTTTAGCGGAGGCCCGGCATCTCTTTACGCCGCAGCTGAAAGCCCGGTTGCGGCGACAACGCCTGCTGATCCGGATGAATCCGCCCGCCAACTGAGAATCTATTCGGATACCTTATATCAAGGCGGCACGGAAGAAGTGCGTGTGGATGCGGCCATCGGGCTTTTGGTTCGTCAGGATGCTGAGAGTCGGCAGGTCCTTTTGAAGGCCTTAAGCGGGTCCGATAATCCGGGTGCTCGCACGGCGGTCTGCCGTGCTTTGATTCGCAGTCGGGGGCTGGGTTCAGCGGTTGTTCCGGCAGAGCAGTTTGCCGATCCATTGATTCAGGTTGTTTGCGGAACGGATGAAACGGCGTCCCGGCTGGCGGCTGAGGCGCTGCTGATTTACCGGTTTTCGGAGATTGAGGGCCTGCTGACGCCGGTTATCAAGGATCCCGGGCGATCCCTTTCGGTGCGTTTGCATGGGATTTATGTATTGCAGCTCCGCACAGAACCGCAGGCGCTTCGGATTTTAATCCAATTGCTGGACGACCCGAGTCCGGAGATTCAGCAGGGGGCGGAGCGGGCCCTGCAGGAGGCGTTTGGCATACCGGTAGGGACGGGGCGCGCGGTCTGGTCGACGATTTTAGAGCAGCTGCGTCAGAAAAGCCCGGAGGATATCCGGCGGGAACGGCTGCTTCGACAGGAGATGCGGCTGCGGGAACTTCAGGAAGAGCGAAACCGATGGCAGCGGCTTTATCTGGCGGCTCTGGATAATGAGTATGAATCGCAGGATTCGTCGGTTCGGGGAAAATTTCTGCTGGAGCGTTTAAATTCGGATTTACAGCCGATCCGGATATGGGCGCTGCAGAAGGTTGTGCGTTTGACCGGAGAGACAGATCCGGCGCTTCGCGATCGGCTTTTGGCTTTATTGAGCGATACCGATCGGGATGTTCGATTTCAGACGGCCCAGACGCTGACGACAATGAGCGCTCTGAATCCAGCGGAAAAACTGCTGGAGCAGTATAAAAAGGAGACGGATCCGAAGGTATCTCTGGCTTTGTTTGAGGCGCTCGGAGAGGCCTGTTATTTTGCCTTTTCTCCGGGATCAAACATTACGCTTCCGGAACAGATTCCGGCGGAGGTTCTGGAAATCGCGGTTGAATATTTACGCAACGACCAGACGGCGACGGCAAAGATCGGAGCGGAAGTCATTCGAAAGTTATTGGAACTGACGTCGGTTGATTCGTATCAGGCGACGGTTTATCTAACCGCACTGCTGGAACGATACCAGCAGGCAGCCGGTTCAGCATCCGCCAACTCATTTCGCAGCGACTTGCTGATGATTATGGCCCGTCTTTCCAGCCAGGGCCAGCACAAGGCCTCAGCCGGCCATTTATATAAGCCGGCATTTGTAGAGGCCGTCGCAGACAAGGATCATCCCGAAATTCGACTGGCTGGCCTGACCGGTTTGATCGGGATTGATAAAGCAGAAGCGCTGAAAATCTCCAAAGAGCAAAATCTGGTGCAGGATTCAAGCGCGGCAATTCGGGGAGTGCTTTTGGATTTGGCCGGTCAGATCGGCGGCCGCGAAGATTTGGATTGGGTGGAGGGGCAGCTATCGAAAAACGGCACGGCCGACAGCGCCTGGCAGGCGTACCGGGAGATTTGCCAGCGGCAGGAAGCGGCTGTCTGTGTTGCCCAAGCCAGACAACTGGAGCATCAAAATGAAAAGTCCGAGCGAATCAGACAATTATGGGAGATCAGCGAAACAAAGGCCCAGGCCGAACACAACATTCCTCTTTTAAGAGATATATGGACAAATCTAATCGGAATCTATGTAAAAAATAAAGAATATGCTCAGATTCTTGAACTCGGAAAACGAGTTCGCTCAATACCAGAATCTTCCGACTATCTGTATTCAATACACCCAGATTTGTTGAAAGCGGCCTTAAACCTTCAGCAATGGACTCAGGTAGAATCTATATTTAAAGAGAAACTTTCAAAACAAGATCTCGATTTGTCAAGCGAATTAGTTGTGATAATAGAAGGATATATCCAAAATCCGAATATAGACATAGAATTAAAAAGATCTCTTTTGTCTTCTTTAAAAAAGGTTCAAATTAAAACAGAACTTATAGAATGGCCTAAAATTTTGGATTCGTGGACCCAGAAAATAAACATTCAAAAAGAAACAAAATCAGAAAAAGACTCACCAACCCCTCAATAAGAATTTGTAGTAAAGGCCAAATCACAGGAATAAATTACCCGTATCAATAAATACAGATCCAGTATATCTATATAAAAATTTGTATTTTTTAATTTTTTGTATTTGCTCTTGGTTTATTCTCTTATTATACTCTTCGTTTCGCATTACGATGTGGTATAGGGAATCCCTATGTTCATTTGATCAACAGTTGGTATCGTTAAAAAAACGAGCCAGGTGGGATATGGTGTTTTCTGTTGATTCAACCGCATAGGGCAGTTTAAAAAAGTTTTTTTCGCTGCTGTAGCTCAGCTGGTAGAGCGCGTCCTTGGTAAGGACGAGGTCATGGGTTCAAATCCCATCAGCAGCTGAGTAATGAGACGGGGCCCTGCGGGGTTGCTGCAAAAGACGATGGACGGACAAAAGTCAACGGCAGCCAGCGCAATTGCGGGGTCGGAGAAAATAGGATTTATTAACAGGAAAAAACGATAAAAAATTTCCTACCTTAAGCAGGAAAGAAGACTTGGAAGAACAGGAGACAAGACATGGCCAAGGCAGTATTTGAACGTACAAAACCTCATATTAATGTCGGAACGATCGGACATGTGGACCATGGCAAAACGACGCTGACAGCGGCGATCACACGGGTTGCCGATCTTCGCGGGTGGTCAAAGTTTAAATCTTATGATGACATTGCCAAGGCCTCCGAATCTCAGGGACGTCGCGACGACACAAAGATTTTGACCATCGCCACGGCCCATGTGGAATATCAATCGGAAGTGCGGCACTATGCGCATGTGGACTGTCCGGGACACGCCGACTATGTCAAGAATATGATTACCGGCGCCGCCCAGATGGATGGAGCGATTCTGGTGGTTTCAGCCAGCGACGGCCCCATGCCGCAGACGCGTGAACACATTCTTCTGGCCCGCCAGGTAAATGTGCCCAAGATTGTGGTGTTCCTGAACAAAGTGGATCTGGTGGACGATCCGGAACTGATCGACCTGGTCGAGATGGAACTTCGGGATCTGTTAAACAAGTACAACTTCCCGGGCGACGACACGCCGATCATTCGCGGAGTCGCCAACGCGGCCATGCGAGCTGAATCCATAGATGATCCGGCCTGCCAGCCGATTCTTGAACTTTTGAAGGTGATGGATGAATATATTCCCGTTCCTCAGCATCAAGGGACGCGGGACCGTAGGAACCGGACGAATTGAACGCGGCATTGTGCAGGTAGGCAACGAAGTGGAGATCATCGGGCTTTCCAAAGAAACCCGCAAGACAACAGTGACCGGCGTGGAAATGTTCAACAAGACGCTGGACGAGGGACAGGCGGGCGATAACGTAGGTCTGCTGCTGCGGGGCGTGGAAAAGAAGGAACTGGAACGCGGCCAGGTGTTGGCCAAGCCCGGTTCGATCACGCCGCACACACAGTTCAACGCGGAAGTGTACGTGCTGACCAAAGAAGAAGGTGGCCGTCATACGCCGTTTTTTGCCGGATATCGACCCCAGTTCTTCTTCCGAACCACAGATGTAACCGGCGCTATCAAGGAGATCAAAAGTCGTGAAGGCAAGCCGGTTGAGATGTGCATGCCAGGCGATAACATTGAAATGAGCGTGGAAATTATCTCCCCGATCGCCATGGAAGACGGTCTTCGGTTTGCGATCCGCGAAGGCGGCCGTACCGTCGGCGCAGGGGTTGTGACCAAGATTTTGGGATAATATGAAGAATCAATAGACGCCGCGGACGCGTTCCGCGGCATCGTTTCATTCCTTCCCGGCCGGGTTAAGGGGGTGGGAATTGTGTCGTTTATGAGGGTTTTATGGCAAAGGCAATTAAACGCGAATATGTGTGGCTGGAATGCAAGGAGTGCGGAGACCGGAACTACCGGACGGAAGTCAATGTACAGGGAGGAACTCCGAAACTGGAACTGAATAAGTATTGCAAACGGGAACGCAAGCATACGCTGCACAAACTCCGTCGGAAATAAGCCGATGAAAGTCGGGAAAGGCCAGTAGCTCAATTGGCAGAGCGGCGGTCTCCAAAACCGCAGGTTGGGGGTTCAAATCCCTCCTGGCCTGTTGGGTGCTCCGCAGGAAAGTATGCGGGAAACAGAAGTCTCGAAAACGACCAGCATAAGGAAACGGAATGAGTTTGAACAAAATATATAAGCGCGGGCAGGGAACCCATACCCGTCTGGGGTCCGGAGCGGGTCTGTTTGTGATTCTTGTGATCGGCTGTGTGGCGCTGTATCAGCATCTGGCGGAGCAGTCCATATTGGTTCAGACTCTGATTCCTGTAGGCGTGTGCCTTGTACTGAGCTGGGCGATTTTCTGGCTGATGAATAAACCTTCTGTGGCGGATTTTTTGATCGCTTCGGAAGGAGAGATTAAAAAGGTCAGTTGGTCCACCCGTCGGGAAATCAGGGTCTCAACCACCGTGGTAATCTGCGTGGTGATTCTGATGGCGGTGGGGCTGGCTGCAATTGACCTGCTGTTTAACTGGATTTTCGGAAATCTTGTCGGTCTGTATTAATTCGGGATCCATCATACGGCCTGAAAGGATATCATAGATGCAATGGTTTGTGCTGCGGGTGGCTTCTAATAAGGAAGAGCAGGTACGCGAGGCCCTGGAGCGGAAGATGCGGGTGGAAGGGGTCCAGTCCGTAGGACGGATCCTGGTGCCGACCGAGCAGCTCAAGCGGATCCGAGCGGGCAAGCAGCGGGTGCACAAGCGCAAGCTTTATCCGGGGTATGTGTTTATGGAACTGGAGCCCAAGGAAGACGGCCGGATTCCGGATGAGGCGTGGTATATCATCAAGGAAACGATGGGCGTCGGGGATTTTATCGGGACCGAAGGAGTGCCTACCCCGATGCGGGATACGGATGTGGCCAAGATGCTCAAGGAGGCGGAAAAGACGGAGGACACGCCGAGTATCAAAATGGAATTTGAAAAGGGCGATCTGGTCAAAATTCGGGAGGGGGCGTTTGAGAATTTTGAAGGCTCCGTGGACTCGATTGACAGCGAGCGGGGCGTGGTTCGCGTGATTGTGACGATCTTCGGGCGCAGCACGCCGCTGGATATTGAATACTGGCAGATTGAAAAAGTATAAGACGACTGGAAAGCGAACATCATTATGGCAAAAGAAGTCAAGGGATTTATCAAACTGCAGGCCCCGGGCGGACAGGCGACTCCGGCCCCTCCGATTGGCCCTGCTCTGGGTCAGCACGGCGTGAATATCGGGCAGTTTGTCTCTCAGTTTAATGAGCGGACCAAGGCATTCAACGGGACCATTGTGCCGGTGGAAATTACGGTCTTTAACGACCGCAGCTTTGAATTTATCGTCAAAAGTCCTCCGGCGGCGGTTCTGCTGAAACAGGAGGCCGGCCTGGCCAAAGGCAGCGGGGTTCCGAATAAAGAAAAGATGGGGAAGGTCACCCGAAAGCAGATCCGCAAGATCGCGGAGACCAAGATGAAGGATCTGAACGCCTTTTCTCTGGAGCAGGCGGACAAGATCATTGAAGGTACGGCCCGAAGTATGGGCATTGATGTAGTTGACTGATGCATAGATACGGACAGGCCGGAAGGATCCGGCTTTTTACTCAGGGAGGGAATGACAGGTAAATAATTTGTGCGGACCACGGCGTGCAGTGGGAGCGAAAATCAGACTTAATTTCGCGAGGAGATTTATGAAACGAAGCAAGCGTTATCAAACTGAAAGCAAGAAGGCAGTCCAAAATGCGCTGCCTCTGGATCAGGCGGTCAAAAAAGTCAAATCCTTTGGTTCCACCAAGTTCGATCAGACGGTAGAAGTAGTCTTGCACTTGGGAATCGATACCAAGCAGGCCGAGCAGGCGGTTCGCGGGGCGATCAGTTTGCCTCACGGGATCGGCAAGGCGCGCAGGGTGATTGCCTTCTGCGAAGAATCCGACGCCTCTGCGGCCAAGGCAGCCGGCGCCATTGAGGCCGGAGCCGACGATCTGATTAAAAAGGTCAGCGACGGATGGACGGATTTTGATGTGGCTATTGCCGCCCCCAAGGTGATGGGCAAAGTGGGCAAACTGGGCCGGGTCCTGGGACCGCAGGGCAAGATGCCCTCGCCCAAGAATGGTACTGTTACTGCGGATGTATCCCAGGCGGTCAAAGAATTTGCGGCCGGAAAGGTGGAATTTAGAAATGATGCCGGAGGCAATGTTCATGCGGTGGTGGGCAAACTCAGCTTTGACGAGCCCAAACTGATCGAGAACATTGACGCGTTAATCGGGCATATCAAGAAGATGCGTCCCTCGGCAATGAAGGGGACCTACATTAAAAAGGCATGCCTGAGCGCAACCATGAGCCCCGGCGTACTGTTGGAGATTCTCTAACCCGGACCCAAATCGGCCCAACGACCAGCTAATAATATAGAGGAAAAATTATGACATATTACATTAAAGGATTAGTTCAGAAGGAATACGAAAGCCAATTCGCGGGGGTCGAAGAGTTTGTCGTCATCCAAACTACAGGACTTGGGGGCACTGAGAATAATCGGATGCGCGGCGCCCTGCTGGAAAAAGGGATCCAGCTGACGATGGTTAAAAATTCTCTGATGCGTCGAGCGATGGAATTGCTCGGACATCCGGCGGCCAAGGATCTGTTTTTGACCGGTCCGTGCACTGTGGCGTACGGCGGCGACAGCGTCGTCGATGTGGCCAAAGAATTGAACGAATGGGCCAATAAGTGTCAGGCAATTCAGTTCCGGGGAGCCTATCTGGATGGGACGCTTCTGGACGGGGCGGGAGCCAAGTCGCTGGCCCAGATGCCCAGCCGACGAGAACTGCAGGGCCAGGTGGTCCAGTTAGCCCTCAGCCCCGGAGCCAAAATCGCCTCCGCGCTGGCCGGCCCGGGCGGCGTCATTGCCGGCTGTTTGAAAAGTCTGATCGAAAAGAAAGAAAAAGCGGCTTAAACGGCTGGAAAAGCAAACAAGATCAAAGGCGTTTTGCGGCTGTCCCTGATCGGGGTTAAACGAACGGCGGAGTTCGGCTACTGCAAAACACAGAATCCATAGGAGTTTTCCGATGTCAGAAGAAACCAAAACATTCAACAGCGAAATTAAAGATCTGGGCGACAAGATCGTGGCATTGACCCTGCTGCAGGCCAAGGAACTGGCTGACTATTTGAAAGAGGTTCACGGAATCGAGCCGGCAGCCGGCGGAGTCGTGATGGCAGTCGGTCCGGCCGCAGGCGCCGGAGCCCCTGCCGCCGAAGAAAAGACCAGTTTTACGGTCATTCTCAAGGCCTTTGGCGATCAGAAGATCCAGGTCATCAAAGAAGTACGCGCCCTGACCGGACTGGGACTGAAGGAAGCCAAGGATCTGGTGGACGGAGTTCCCAAGCCCATCAAGGAAAATGTCGGCAAGGACGAAGCCGAAGCGGTCCGAAAACAGCTGGAAGCCGCCGGGGCAACCGTCGAGATCCAGTAATATCTGCAGGCATCCGCCTCAGGTCTGCCGAAAAGGGCCTGGAGGCGGAGGCCGGAGGATTCCGGTCCGGCCAGTTCTCTGAAAATACAAGCCGTCAGATTTCAGCGGGCGAACGTTTTTTTCATCGCTCGAATTTCCTGAGGGCGAAATAAATCGCGGGATTCCGATGCGGCGGCCAGCGGCTGTCCGAGTCGGAAAGCCCGACAAGAAACCGGGAGAAGAATCGCGGTTTTCAAAGTAAAACGGAGACAGATCGAATGAAATCACGAAATGTCCGGATCTTCGGAAGAATCGGCGATGCGATGCCGGTTCCGAACCTGATCGAGATACAAATTGACAGCTATGAGCGGTTTTTGCAAAAAGAAACCGCCATGAACAAGCGGAAGAACAGCGGTCTGGAAGCGCTGTACCGCGAGATCTTTCCGATTGTCAGTTATGACAAGACGATGGAGCTGGAGTATCTGGGGTACGAACTGGAGAAGCCGCGCTACACGATTGAGCAGTGCAGGGAACTGCGTCTGACCTACGGGTATCCGCTGAAGATTCACTGCCGACTGAAGCGCAAAGACACCGGGGACATCGCCGAGCAGGCGATCTACCTGGGCGAGATTCCGGTGATGATCGGCGGAGGCGAGTTTATCATCAACGGAGCCGAGCGAGTGATTGTCAATCAGCTGCATCGCAGCCCGGGCGTGGATTTTGTGATCGACAGCAAGGACGGAGACCGGATTCAGCACGGAGCCCGGATTATTCCCGAACGGGGAAGCTGGATCGAGATGTCGGTGACCAAGAAGGATGTGCTGGTAATTCGGATTGACCAGTCCAGCAAGATTCCGGCCACGACGTTTCTGCGGGCCATGGATGAAAAATACGGCAAGACCGAGGATCTGCTTCGTCTGTTTTACAAGACCGAGACGGTAAAGATCAAAAAACTGGTGCCGACGATGTGGGCGGTTGGTCCGATTGTGGACACCTCTACGGGAGAGATTCTGGCAGAGGCGGGCACGCAGATTGGGGATGCGATTACCAGCATTCAGGCCAGTTCGCTGGATTCGGTGGAAGTGATCGCGGAAGTTTCCGATCTGCTGCTGCTCAATACGATTGCCGAGGACGGCTGCGACAGCCACGACGAGGCGCTGATGAAGATTTACGCCCGTCTTCGACCGGGAAATCCGGCCCAGCTGGAAAAAGCCAAAACGCTGTTTGAGGAAAAATTTTACGACGTCAACCGGTACCGCCTGGGCGCAGTGGGCCGCTTCCGCCTGAATCGCAAGTTCAATCAGGATGTAAATGAGCAGGAGATGGTGCTGCGGGCGGAGGATTTTCTTAATACGATGCTGTATATCCTGGCCCTTCGCGACAACCAGGGAACGGTGGACGATATTGACCATTTGGGCAACCGGCGGCTGCGTACAATCGATGAACTGGCGGCCGGCGAAATCCGCAAGGGCTTGCTGAAACTGCGCCGTACGGTGCAGGAACGGATGAGCATGAAAGGGCCGGAAGATATCGGCCGGATTGCGGACCTGGTCAACAGCAAGAGCGTTTCCTCGAGCATCGACTTTTTCTTTGGGCGAGGCGAACTGAGCCAGGTTGTCGATCAGACCAATGCCCTCAGCCAACTGACGCACGAACGGCGACTCAGTGCGCTGGGGCCGGGAGGGCTCAACCGCAAGCGGGCCGGTTTTGAGGTGCGCGACGTGCATATCAGCCACTACGGCCGGGTTTGTCCGATTGAAACGCCCGAAGGCACCAATATCGGGCTGATTGTCTCGCTGAGTATTTTCGCCAAAGTGGACCAGTACGGCTTTCTGGTGACGCCCTATCGAAAGGTCAAGAACAAAAAGGTGACCGATGAAATCGTTTATCTGCGGGCCGATGAGGAGATGCAGGCAATCTTTGCCCCGCCGAGCATGGTGGAATCGGACAAACAGAAACTGCGGGAAGGGCTGGTGCTGGCGCGTGAAAAAGGCGATCTGACGCAGGATGACAGTTCTGTGGTGGATTATGTGGACGTTTCTCCCAAGCAGATTGTGGGAGTTTCGGCGGCCCTGATTCCGTTTTTGGAGCACGATGACGCCAACCGGGCGCTGATGGGGTCTAATATGCAGCGGCAGTCGGTTCCGCTGCTTCGGACGGAAGCGCCGCTGGTGGGCACAGGCATGGAAGAGCCGGTGGCCCAAAACTCGAGTATGGTGGTCCGGGCCCGACACAGCGGAACGGTGACAGCGGTCGATGCCCTGCGGATTGTCATCAACGATACGGAGGAATACCCGCTGCTTAAGTTTGTGGGGCTCAATGAGCGCACCTGCCTGAACCAGAAGCCCGTAGTGAATCTGGGCGAAAAGGTCAAGAAGGGCCAGATCATCGCCGACGGCGGGGGAACCAGCAACGGGGTGCTGGCGCTGGGGCGCAATGTCCTGGCGGCGTTTGTGCCGTTTGACGGGTACAACTTTGAGGACGCGATCCTGATCAGCGAGCGGCTGGTGATGGACGATGTTTACACCAGTCTTCATATCGATGAATTCAGTGTGGAAGTGCGCGAGACCAAACTGGGACGCGAGGAGTTTACGCGGGATATTCCCAACGTCAGCGAAAAGGCGCTGCGCAACCTGGATGAAAACGGGATTGTGCGCGAAGGGACTCGAGTCGGTCCGGGCGATATTCTGGCGGGCAAGGTTTCGCCCAAGAGCAAGACGGAATTGACGCCGGAGGAAAAACTGCTGCATGCGATATTCGGCCGGTCGGGCGAGGATGTCAAGAATGATTCGCTGGAAGTGCCCAGCGGCTTTGAAGGCGTGGTTATCAAAACGCGGCATTTCATGCGGCGCGGCGCCGGCAGCGATGAACAGCGCAAGTCTCAGCGTCAGAAGATGAAAAAATACGAAGAGGAGATGATCGGCAAAGAGTGCCAGGTATTCCGGCAGATGATGGAGGAAATCCAGCGGTCGCTGGGCATTGATGTGGTGGATCCGACGACTAAGCAGCGGGTAGGCGCCAGCGAAGATGTCGATGTGCTGTATGAGCAGATCGAGAATTTTGACATCTCCTGGATCAAGCCGGCCAAGGCGCGCGAAGACGCGCAGAAAATTATCGACCGATACTGGCCGAACCTGCTGGCTTTACAGGAGAAAAAGAAGCACGAACTGGACCGGATGAAGCACGGAGACGAGTTGCCCAGCGGGGTGCTGGAGATGGTCAAGGTTTATGTGGCTACCAAGCGAACCCTGTCTATCGGCGACAAGATGGCCGGCCGGCACGGAAACAAAGGCGTAATCGCCAAGATCCTGCCGGTAGAGGATATGCCGTTTCTGGAAGACGGCACGCCGATCGATATCTGCCTCAATCCGCTGGGCGTACCCAGTCGTATGAATGTGGGTCAGATTCTGGAAACCCATCTGGGCTGGGCGGCCAAGGTGCTGGGCTTTGAGGCGATCACGCCGGTATTTGACGGAGCCACGGAAAACGACATCCGGGCGGTGACCGAAGAGGCCAACGAGCATGTCCGCCGGCGTATTCAGGAAATTGAGGACAAAAAGCAGACGCCTCCGGTTCATGAGTTGTTTACGCAGGTGCCCAAGATGCTCAAAACCCGGCTTTATGACGGGCGCACAGGCGAGCCGTTCGATCAGGAAGCGACGATCGGGTATCTCTATATGATGAAACTGCATCATCTGGTGGATGACAAGATTCACGCCCGTTCGACAGGCCCGTACAGTTTGATCACCCAGCAGCCGCTGGGCGGCAAGGCGAGGACGGGCGGCCAGCGGTTCGGAGAAATGGAAGTCTGGGCGCTGGAGGCCTACGGCGCCGCCTATACCCTCCAGGAACTGTTGACGGTCAAGAGCGACGACATCGAGGGGCGAACCAAGATTTATGAATCTATGGTCAAGGGCGTCAATACGCTGGAAGCGGGTACGCCGATTTCCTTTGACGTGCTGTGCAATGAAATCCGCGGGCTGGGGCTGAATATCCAGCTGGAAAAGAAGCGGCTGGGCGCAACGCCGCTGTAACGGAGACTATCCGGTATCGATACCTCCGGCGGATGAAAAAAATTCAGGACACTATACGGAGCGGGTCCTATTATGGCAGAAACAATTTATGATCGGATAAATGATTACGGTTCAGTGAAAATTACGCTGGCCAGCCCCAATGATATTCGGAGCTGGTCGTTCGGCGAGGTTCGCAAACCGGAAACGATCAACTACCGAACGTATCGTCCGGAGAAAGACGGTCTGTTTTGTGAACGGATTTTTGGTCCGGAACGGGACTGGGAATGCGCCTGCGGAAAATACAAGGGAACCAAGTTCAAGGGGATCATCTGCGACCGGTGCGGGGTCAAGGTGACCCACAGCCGAGTCCGCCGCAAACGGATGGGGCATATCAACCTGGCGGCTCCGGTGGTGCATATCTGGTTTTTCAAGGCCATGCCCAGCCGGCTGAGCACGCTGCTGGGGATGAAGACCTCGGATATAGAAAAAATCGTTTATTTTCAGGATTACGTGGTGACCGATGCGGGCCAAAGCCCTCTCAAGGTCAAACAACTGCTGTCGGAAGACGAATACCGCGATGTCCTGGGCAAATACGGCAACTGTTTCCGGGCGGCGATGGGAGCCGAGGCAATCAAAGAACTGCTGAGCAAAATCGATTTGATGGCGCTGAGCACAGAGCTGCGCGCTGCCATTAACGATACCAACAGCAAGCAGAAGATCAAAGATCTGTCCAAACGGCTCAAACTGGTCAACGCGATTCGGGCCAGCGAGAACAAACCGGAGTGGATGGTGCTGGAGGTTACGCCGGTGATTCCGCCGGATCTTCGGCCGCTGGTGATGCTGGAAAGCGGAAACTTTGCCACCAGCGACCTGAACGATCTGTATCGCCGCATCATCAATCGGAACAACCGTCTGAAAAAACTGATCGATCTGAACGCGCCGGAAGTGATTATCCGCAATGAAAAACGGATGCTTCAGCAGGCGGTGGATTCGCTGCTGGACAACGGGCGGTGCCGCCGGCCGGTCTTGGGCAGCAACAATCGGCCGCTGAAGAGTCTGACGGATATGATTAAGGGCAAGCAGGGTCGATTCCGTGAAAACCTGCTGGGCAAGCGAGTGGACTACTCAGCGCGATCGGTGATTGTGGTTGGGCCGCACTTGAAGTTATACCAGTGCGGGCTTCCTAAAAAGATTGCGCTGGAACTCTACCAGCCGTTTATCATACGCAAACTGAAGAACCGGGGCCTGGCCGATACGATCAAAAGCGCCAAACGGATGCTCGAACGGCGGGATGATCAGGTTTGGGATATTCTGGAAGAGGTCATTTACCAGCATCCGGTTCTTCTGAATCGCGCTCCTACGCTGCACCGAATGGGCATTCAGGCGTTTGAGCCGGTTCTGGTGGAAGGCAATGCGATTATGCTGCACCCGCTGGTTTGCGGGGGCTTTAACGCAGACTTTGACGGCGACCAGATGGCAGTGCACCTTCCGCTGAGCGTTGAAGCGCAGGTTGAGGCGCACACCCTGATTCTGGCGACCAACAATATTTTCTCGCCGGCCAACGGTTCGCCGATGCTGGGTCCCTCGCAGGACATCGTGCTGGGCAACTTCTATATCACGCATATGGCGGAGGATCAAAAAGGGCAGGGCATGTGCTTTCGCGATGTCGCCGAGGCGATTACAGCGATGGATTTGGGCGTCGTGAATATCCATGCCCGGGTCAAGGTGTCGCTGCCCAATGACAAAAAGATCATAGGCGAACGCGGCGAAGAAAAAGGGCCGATTATCGAAACCACGCCCGGCCGCTGCCTGTTTAACGATGTGCTGCCCGAGCAGTTGCCGTTCTATAATATGACCATGGATAAAAAACTTCTGGGTCGGGTGATCGCAGACTGTTATGAACTGTCCGGATGCCGGGCGACAATTCATCTGCTGGATGACATCAAAGATCTGGGCTTTAAGCAGGCCACGCTGGCGGGGATGAGCTTTGGCGTGATGGATATTCGGATTCCCCCCGAGAAGCCGGCGATTATCGACATGACGCAAAAGAGAGTCGATAAGGTGATGAAGCATTTCAGCGCCGGTGCGCTGACGGAAGGCGAGCGGTACAATCAGGTCATCGATGCCTGGACACATGCCCGTGTGGCGGTGACCAATGCGATGATGAATGCGATGAAAAATGATGAGCGAGAACAGGAGATTACAGCTGAAATAGGCCAGAATGTGGAATTCCTGGCGGTTGTATCTCAGCTTGAAGACGCTGAAATTAAAGAGGCGGCAAGATTTGTAAACGCCGCTGTTGAAAAGCACTTTACATTGAATGACGCGCTTGAGGTTGTCAAAGAACGCATTTTGGTTGAATACCCTGACAGTTCCAGTTATCCGCTGCCAAAGCTCAATCAACAGTTGCCGGGCAAACTGGTAAGAAGAAAAGAGTTTGAGAACAATCCCAAAGCCAAAAGCGAGGAAATAAAAAGCAAATGGCAAAATGCGCCGAAATCCCTGAAAGGATTCTTTTCCGAAATTGTTGGGTCCATCAATAATGAAAACAAATGGCGCCAGGCGGATCGTGTAGAGGAAGCGCCTGAAAAACCAGGGATTATCCTTTTCCGCGAGAAAAAGAACAAAAAAATTGTCTTTGTCGGACATGCCGGTGAAAGACAAAGAAAAGGGTTGCGCGGAAGTCTGCATTTTCAGGGGAGAGGTTCCAAACGGGTTTGCAGTTTCCGCGACAGCGTTGAAAGAGCGTACTTGAATCCGATCTGGGTGATGCGTCATTCCGGCGCCCGCGGCAGCGTAGACCAGATTCAGCAGCTGGCAGGAATGCGCGCCTTGATGGCCAAGCCCAGCGGAGAAATTATTGAGACTCCGATCAAGTCCAACTTCCGCGAAGGGCTCAACGTGCTGGAGTATTTCAGCTCGACACACGGAGCGCGGAAAGGTTTGGCCGATACCGCCTTGAAGACGGCCGACTCCGGTTATTTGACGCGAAAACTGGCGGATGTGGCGCAGAATGTGATTATCAGCGAGCAGGACTGCGGCACGCTTCAGGGTATTACCAAGTCCACGGTGTATAAAGGTGAGGCGGTGGATGTTCCGCTCAAGCAGTTGATTATCGGCAGCACCGCCCGTGACAATATCCGCAACCCGATTACCGACGAGATGATTGTTCATGAGAATGAGGTAATCACGCCCGAGGCGGCCGGCAAGATTGAGCAGCTGGGGCTGGAAGTGATTCGAGTGCGAAGCCCGCTGACTTGCGAAAGCCATACCGGCGTCTGCGCCAAATGCTATGGTTGGGATCTCAGTTTGGGCCAGTTGGCCGAGGAGGGTCTGGCGGTAGGGATTATTGCCGCCCAGTCCATCGGCGAACCGGGCACCCAGCTGACGATGCGTACATTCCATACAGGCGGTATCGCGGCGGTTTCTCTGCTGGAAACAGATCAGAAGGCCCCGCGGGAAGGCACCGTTAAGTATCTGGAACTCAATGCGGTGACCACTGAGATTGAAGGCCAGCAGGTTCAGATTGCTCTCAAACGCAGCGGCGAGTTGCTGCTGGTGGATGATAAGGATCGCGAACTGGAGCGGTTCAAGGTACCCTACGGCGGAATGATTCTGGTCGAAGAAGGCCGCAAAGTCAAAAAGGGCGAGCGGCTGTTCTGGGATCCGCATCGGGTTCCGATCCTGGCGGAGATAAACGGTCTGGTTCGGCTGGTCGATGTGATCGAAGGCGAAACGATGCGAATTGAGGTTGAACGCAAAGGCCAAACGGGCAAACCGGTAATCATCGAGCATAAAGGCGATAAGCATCCACAGGTGATTATTGAAAACCGAGACGGAAAAATCCTGGATGTGCACTATCTGTCGGCCAAGGCCCGTATTGAAGTGGTCGAGGGACAGGAAGTGACGGCCGGCGCTCTGCTGGCTCGACTGCCGAGAAGTTCGGGCGGTACGCAGGATATCACCGGCGGTCTGCCGCGGGTAACGGAAATTTTTGAGGCCCGCAAGCCCAAAGAACCGGCAGCGATGGCCGAAATCAGCGGAACCATTGAACTCTTAAGCGACAAACGCCGCGGCAAGACGACCATCATCATCCGTAATGAAAGCGGCATGGAAAAGGAACACCATGTGCCGCGGGATCGCAATTTGAACTACCATGCCGGCGATAAGGTCGAGGCCGGCGACGCCCTGACGGATGGACCGCTGGTGCCCCACGATATTCTGCGGATTAAAGGCGAGGAAGCCCTGCAGCGCTATCTGTTGCGGGAAATTCAAAATGTCTATCGCGCCCAGAGCGTGACGATCAGCGATAAGCATATTGAAATCATCATTTCCCAGATGATGAACAAAGTAGAGATTGAGTCGGTAGGCGACAGCGGCCTGCTTCCGGGAGAAGTGATCGACAAGACCGAATTTCGACGGATCAATGCGGAGTTAGGCAAAAGTCTTCGGATTGTAGATAAAGGGGACACGGATCTTCAGGAAGGGCAATTGATATCCAAGGAAGCCCTTGAAGCGGCCAATGAAAAGGTGGAGATGCTGGGCGGAATACCGGCCAAAGGCAAGAAGCCGCGTCCGGCGACTGCCAATACGCTGCTGCTGGGTATTACCAAGGCCTCGCTGCAGTCAGAAAGTTTTATCTCGGCCGCCAGTTTCCAGGAAACTACAAAGGTCTTGACAGAGGCATCTCTGGCCGGTAAAGTGGACCATCTGCGCGGATTGAAGGAAAATGTGATCCTCGGGCATTTAATCCCGGCGGGTACCGCCTTCAGACGGCATCTGGAACTTCGGATCAAGCATCTGGCCGAGCCGCCTATTCCCAAGCACCTCGAAGAACTGCGAGAGGCCCGGGAAGCGGAAGCCGCCGCCGATAAAGCGGCAAGAGCGGCTTTGGGGCGTGAATAATGCGAAAAAGTATAGTAATAATAAAAATGGAGTAATAATGCCGACAATTAATCAATTAGTTCGAAAAGGACGCCGTAAAAAAGGAAAAAAGAGAGTCTCAGACATCAGTGGAAGCCCGCAAAAGCGGGGGGTGTGCCTGATTGTGAGAACCCAGACCCCCAAAAAGCCCAACTCGGCTTTGCGGAAGATCGCCCGTGTCCGGCTGACCAACGGCAAGGAAGTGACCTGTTACATCCCTGGAATTGATCACAATCTCCAGGAACACAGTACCGTGATGATACGGGGCGGCCGTGTGCGGGACCTTCCGGGCGTGCGGTACCATATTGTGCGGGGAAAACTGGATACCGCCGGCGTCAGCGGCCGCAAGCAGGGACGCAGCAAATACGGAGCCAAAAAAGCGTAAGCCGGATCGATTGGGTTTTGTTGTTTTACAAACACGGGCTTTTCGCAAGAGCGAATGAAAATAAGGTGGGAGTATGTCGAAAAAGTATACAGCGACAAGTGAGCAGTTAAAGCCGGATGGGGTTTACCACAGTAAACTGGTGGCCAAGTTTATCAATTGCCTGATGTGGGACGGCAAGAAAAGCGTGGCCAGCAAGGCCTTTTACGATGCGATGAAGGTGATCGAAAGCAAGATTCAGGACACCCCGCCGCTGGAGGTGTTTGAGACGGCTGTGGCCAATGTCAAGCCGCTTCTGGAAGTCCGCAGCAAACGGGTCGGCGGCGCCAGCTATCAGGTGCCGATGCAGGTTCGGCCCAAACGCCAGCAGTCGCTGGCGTTTCGTTGGATTATCGCCGCAGCGCGCGGAAAATCCGGCAAACCCATGCATCTGCGGCTGGCCGCGGAACTGATGGATGCCTTCAAAAAAGAGGGCACAGCCATCACTACGCGGGAAAATGTTCATCGAATGGCGGAGGCCAACAAGGCATTTGCCCACTTTGCCTGGTAATTTTTTGAATACTGCTGCCGCGGTTGTTATCTCTACCACACCGCGGCAGTTTTTTTATTATTATTTGGCCGTCAAGTCGACAACGATGCGGCGGATAAATAGAGTGTAAGAATGAATCAGTATTTACAGAATCTGAGAAATATCGGCATTATGGCGCATATTGACGCGGGCAAGACAACCGTCAGCGAACGGATTCTGTACCTGTCGGGCAAGACTTATAAGATGGGCGAGGTGCATGAGGGCACAGCGGTCATGGACTTTCTGGAGGAAGAACAGCAGCGGGGGATTACAATTTCCTCTGCGGCAACCAAATGTGCCTGGAATGACCATGTGATTAATCTGATTGATACGCCCGGACACGTGGATTTTACGGCAGAGGTAGAGCGTTCGCTTCGAGTGCTGGATGGCGCGGTGGCGGTGTTTGACGCCTCCGAGGGGGTTCAGGCCCAGAGCGAAACCGTCTGGCGACAGGCGCAAAAATACAAAATTCCGTGTCTTTGCTTTATTAATAAGATGGATAAAACCGGCGCGGATTTTGAGATGTCGGTTGCCAGCATTCGGGATAAACTGCTGACTCATCCGGTACCGATCCAAATTCCCATCGGAGCCGAAAGCAGTTTTGAAGGAATCATCGACCTGATCGAGATGAAGGCCTTTTATTTTGACCAGGTAGAAGAGGGAGCACACTGGCGGG
>JAKJEN010000003.1:26584-26875 GCA_022705405.1 Planctomycetota bacterium
CATGATCGAGGCGGTTGCAGAGTGCGATGACGCCTTGATGGACGCCTATTTGCGCGATCTGCCGGTATCGGAAGACATGCTCAGACGATGCCTGCGAAAAGGGACTGTTGAGGGAAAAATTTGTCCGGTGCTGACCGGTTCGGCGCTGCGAAATATAGGGATCCGTCGGTTATTGAATGCCGTCTGTGATTTTTTGCCTTCTCCGCTGGATCGACCGCCGGCGGTTGGATACAAAGGCGGAAAAGAAGACCAGAAAATTGATGTCTTGCCGGATGCCGGCAAACCGTTTGT
>JAKJEN010000003.1:26885-46171 GCA_022705405.1 Planctomycetota bacterium
GATCACCAGCGATAAGCACGGGGATTTGTATTTTTTGCGCATTTATCGGGGGACGCTTGTTAAAGGAAGCCGCGTTCTGAATATCAATCGGGCCCGGAAGGAAAATGTCACGCGGATCTTTCAGATGCACGCCGATGATCGGCAGCTGCTGGACAAGGCCGAGGCGGGCGATATTGTTGCCGTTGTTGGATTGAGAGAGACGCTGACCGGCGATACATTAACCGACATACGCAATCCGGTACGTCTGGAAAATATCACATTTCCGGAGACTGTGATCAGCATGTCCATCGAGCCCAAATCAGCCGCCGAGAGAAACAAACTGGGCGAGGCACTGCGGATTTTGCGGAAAGAGGACCCCACCTTTGAACATACATTTAATGAAGAAACCGGACAAACGCTCATCAGCGGAATGGGAGAACTTCATCTGGAGATCCTTGAGCATAAACTGACGCGGGATTTGGGAGTGAATGTCAGGGTGGGCAAGCCGCGAGTGGCTTATAAAGAAACCATCAGCAGTACGGCCGAGGCGGAAGGGAAGTTTGTCCGACAAACAGGGGGCAGAGGACAATATGGCCATGTCATTATCAAAGTAGAGCCAAATCTGGATGAAAACGGTGTACAACAGAGAGAAAATGTATTTGTCAATTCAGTGATCGGGGGAACAGTTCCAAAAGAGTATATTCCCGCTGTGGAAAGTGGAGTTATGGGGGGGCTTGCCAGCGGCACACTGGCCGGTTATCCGGTGGTTGGGGTGAAAGTAAGTTTATTGGATGGGTCGGCTCATTCTGTGGATTCTTCTGACCTGGCCTTTGAGCAGGCGGGGCTGCTGGCTATTCGGGAAGCAATACCCAAAGCGGGTCCGATTTTACTGGAACCTATTATGCGAGTTCAGGTGATTGTGCCGGACCAGTATTTTGGTCCGGTTCAAAGCAACCTGATTGCCAAACGCGGGATTATCACCGACAGCCATATTCATGGGGCGATGCGCGTAATTGATGTTCGGGTTCCGCTTGCGGAAATGTTCGGATATTCCGGCGAAATCCGGGGCGTTACGGCCGGCCGCGGCAGTTTTACGATGGAGCCGCTGACTTATGAAAAAGCCCCCGAACAAATTTCTGAAAAAATTCTTTTAGGTTATTGACAAGTTTGAAAAAGAAGGTTATATAGAAATGTTTTGCAGCCAAGCGAGCGTAGAAAAGGACCTCTATGCGTGACGAGTTGGGCTGGCATATCAATGGAAAACGAAGTACACGGACGATAGTAAGCCCCACGCGGGCGGCCGATGCCGGGAAACGGATATAAAACCCGGCCGGATGGCCAACGCCTGAGAGAAGGCGTCGAGTTGTGAAGGGAGGCAATCTGATGCCTTACCTGCCTGAAATTGAGTAAAAAACCAGGTTTTTATGAGAAAATCGGGTTTTTTGCCAAGAAAATTCTTGTTTTAAAATACAGTGCGGTTAATTTGTCACGCTTTTGGTAAATAGGATATTATAGGTATAGAATAAGGAAGCGTCATGGCGACCGAAACAGAACGAATTCGAATCCGGATGGAGGCCTACGATCATCGAGCCCTTGACAGTTCGGCCAAGGAAATCGTGGAACAGGCCCGTCGCACCAATGCGCGGGTAAGCGGTCCGGTTCCGCTGCCGACTCGGATTGAACGATACACGGTGCTTCGCAGTCCCCATGTGGATAAGAAATCGCGTGAACAGTTTGAAATGCGTACGCATAAGCGCCTGATCGATATATATGATGCCAATGCCCGCACGGTAGAAGCCCTCAATCGGCTGGTCGTCCCTGCGGGCGTTTTTGTAAAGATTAAGGCCTAAGGACGTCCGTGCAAGCGGGCCGTTCTGTACGGAAAGCATAAAGGAATCTGACGATGGCGATGTTGCTGGGTAAAAAAATTGGAATGACGCAAATCTATGATGAAGCGGGCCGGATGACGCCGGTGACGGTACTTCAGGCCGGACCCTGTACGATCCTGCAGGTCAAGGCGCCGCAAACGGATGGATATTGCGCTTTGCAGATGGGGTTTGCAGAAGTGAAGCCCTCTCGCGTTAAAAAGCCCCAGGAAGGGCATGCCAAGAAAGCCAATAGTTCGGTCAAATACTTTGTACGAGAGTGGCGATTGGAAAAGCCGGCGGCAGAGGAATACGCCGCAGGCAGTCAGCTGAATGTAAAACTGTTTGCCGATGTCAAATTTGTAGATGTTAAAGGAGTCAGCAAAGGCAAGGGAAACGCCGGGGTTATGAAGCGTCATCACTTTGGAGGGTTTCCGTCATCGCATGGAACGGAGCGCAAGCACCGAACTTCGGGTTCGCTTTGCGGCTATGGAAGCGACCGGGGCCACGGCGGAAATCTGAAAAAAGGAAAACGGATGGCCGGCCGGATGGGCGGAGAGAATGTCAACAGCCGCAATCATAAACTGGTGATGGTCGATGAGGAGAATAATCTGCTGGTGGTCAAGGGCGCCGTTCCCGGTCCATCTGGCGGGTATGTGGTTATTCGGACTGCCAAAACAAAGAAGTAACTCGCATCAGGAATCCAGAAAGCGGGTCAAAACGATGATTAATGTTTCAGTTTATAATCGGGATGGAAAAGAGATCGAAACCCTTCAGGTGGATGAAGGGGTTTTGGGCGGCCAGGTTCGCGCCTCTTTGCTCAAGCAGGCGATTGTGATGTATCAGGCCAACAAGCGGGTTGGTACGGCGACCACGAAAAACCGAAGCCGCGTCGAGGGATCCACGCGGAAAATATACCGCCAGAAGGGAACCGGCAACGCTCGCGCCGGCACCATTCGCACTCCGGTTCGAAAAGGCGGCGGCGTTACGTTTGCCAAAACGGCACGCGATTTTCGCCAGCAGATGCCCAAGAAACAGCGGCGCTTGGCGAGGGACTCTGCGGTGCTGGCCAAACTCCAAAGCGGGAAGGTGACAGTCATAGACGAGCTGGCCTTTACACAGCCCAAAACCAAGGAATTTGCCCGGGTTCTGACCAATCTGAAGATTCAGCGGAGCTGCCTGGTGACGATACCTGAGCGAAATGAGAATCTGTACAAGTCGGCGCGAAATGTGCCGAAGGTGGATGTGATGGTTGTGGCGGATCTGAATGCCGGAGAGATCTGCCGCAAGCAGCAGATGCTGTTTACCAAAGAGGCGTTTTTGACGCTTCTTAATCGCCAATCGTAACTCCATAGACGGAGAGCAGTGTGGACAAATATCAAATAATCGTTCGGCCGATCATCACAGAGCAAAGTTTACACTTTGCCAAAGCCCGCAATGCGTATGCGTTTGAGGTGCATCCAAAGGCCAACAAGGTGCAGATCCGTGAAGCCGTCGAGAAGATCTACAACGTAAAAGTCATGGAAGTGCGCACCGCGAATGTGAAAGGCAAACCCCGCCGTCGAGGACGGCATTTCAGCCATACGAAGGCCTGGAAAAAGGCGACGGTGGTGCTTCGGGATGAATATCGGATTGATCTCTATTAACCAGGCAAAGGAAGTGTGACTTATGGCGATACGCATATATAAACCGACCAGTCCGGGCCGACGGAACGCCTCGGTGATTGATTATAAAAAAGAACTGACGGCAACACGTCCGGAAAAGGGGCTTTGCAAGCGGATCAAAAAAAGCGGCGGGCGTAATCACAAGGGCCAGACGACGGTTCGCTATCGCGGGGGCGGGGCGCGGCGGATTTATCGAATTATTGATTTTAAGCGGAACAAGGACGATATGTCGGCCAAGGTGCTGACCATAGAGTACGATCCCAACCGGAATTGTTTTATTTCGCTGGTTCAGTATGAAGACGGCGAAAAACGCTATATTCTGGCGCCGCAGGGTCTGGGCGTAAACCAGACCGTCGAGAGCGGCCAGTTGGTCGAACCGAAGATCGGCAATGCGATGCCGCTTCAATCGGTTCCGGTGGGCGTTGAGATTCATAATATTGAAATGCACGCCGGTCAGGGCGGCAAACTGGTCCGTACGGCCGGCGGCGTTGCACGGCTGATGGCCAAAGAAGGGGATTGGGCGACGATTATTCTGCCCAGCGGAGAAATGCGGCGGGTGCGCAAAGAATGCCGGGCGACCATTGGACAGTTGAGCAATGCCGATTTTCAGCACGTCAAGATCGGAAAAGCCGGTCGCAAACGTCATATGGGACTTCGGCCGCATGTCCGTGGCAAGGCGATGAACCCGGTGGCCCATCCGATGGGCGGCGGCGAAGGCCGAGCCAACGGCGGACGGCATCCCTGCTCGCCGACCGGCGTATTGGCCAAAGGCGGCAAAACACGCAATCCGCGCAAGACCAGCAGTCGGCATATCATCCGCCGGCGCAGGAGCCGCCGGGGCGTTCAGTTGGTATTGTATAAAGTCAAACGGGATAACCAGAGGATCCGAGACGAGGTAAGTGAATGGGACGATCACAAAGAAAAGGCCCGTATGTTGATGAGAAACTGTACCGAAAGGTACAAAGACAGATTGAATCCGGCATCAAAGACCCGATCAAGACCTGGGCGCGGGCCTGCACGATTATTCCGGAGTTTGTGGGCTATACGTTTCTGGTTCACAACGGCAAGATTTTTCATAAGGTGTTTATTACGGAAGATATGGTGGGTCACAAGCTGGGCGAGTTTTCGTTGACCCGGATTTTCAAGGGCCACTCCGGCGAGAAGAAAAAAGAGTAACCAGTCGCCTTCGTCAGGCAGCGGATTTAAGACAGGCAATCCGAAACTGCAGAAAATACAGATAAGGTAAAAAAGGTATGTTAAGCGTCAAAAAATTAAACAAGATTTGCCGGCAGAAAAAGACGTCCTCAAGCGTACTGGCCGCTTATCTGGCTCGAGGCGGCCGCAAGGAAAAGCAGGCCGCTGCCGCCCTTTTCAACTGGAAAAAAGGGCTGTTTGTTCCCCGGCCGGCCAGTGCGGATATCGATCATTTGGCCGCGGCTCTGGGCGTGGAAAAACAGGAAATTTCGGAATGGAGCGCCTGTTATCGGTACGCCCCTATGTCGCCCCGAAAGGTTCGGCTGGTGACGCAGCTGATCGCCGGCCGTGGCGTGCAGGATGCCCTGGATCTGCTGAAGTTTACCAACAAGCGCGCGGCCGAGACGGTGCGAAAGGTTCTGCAAAGCGCCGTCGCCAGCGCCGATGAGCAGGAAGCGGATGTGGACAATCTGATTGTAAGCGAGGTCCGTGTGGACGGGGCGGGCCGTCGGATCGGAACCAAGGCCTGGAGGCCCAAGGATCGCGGCCGCGCTCATCCGATCCGCAAAGAAGCCAGTCATATTTATGTGACCGTAACACAGTCTTAGAGGGAAATTGAGGAATCTATGGGTCAGAAGACATCACCAACCGGTTTTCGAACAGGGATCACACTGCCGTGGCAGAGTACCTGGTTTGCTCCCAAGGCCAATTACGGAGAATTTCTGATCGAGGACCATAAACTTCGGACTTTTATTGATAAGAAATTCAATCGCCAGCCGCCTTATGCGGCGGTCTCAAAAGTTGAGATTGCGCGGACCCGTAACGAAGTGAAAGTGACGCTGCATACGGCCCGCCCGGGAATGGTGATTGGCCCACGCGGGGCAGAGGTGGATAAACTCCGGGAAGAACTGGAGGAACTGATTGATCGAAAAGTCAGCATAAACGTAATTGAGATCAAGGAGCCGAACCTGGACGCCACGCTGGTGGCGGAAGGGATCAGCGAGCAGCTGAAAAAGCGTGCGGCGTATCGACGGGCTATGAAAATGGCCTGCGAGAATACCATGAATGCCGGAGCGCTTGGAGTGAAGATTATTTGCGGCGGACGTCTGGCGGGAGCGGAAATCGCCCGAAGCGAAACCCAGAAAATGGGCGCCATTCCGCTGCATACGCTGGATGCGAATGTGGATTATGGAACCGCCACCGCCCGGACGACCTATGGGTCGATCGGTATTAAGGTATGGATTTATAAAGGCAAATTCGGAGAAGAAATTTCTGCCAAGGCTCCGGGCAAACCGAGGCGACCTGCGCGGTCCCGCCGCGGACCGCGGGATCGCGGTCGGGAATTTTCCGCCGGACAGGACGAGGCGTCTGCCGGAGCCGAATCCAGCGAGTCGATTGCCGGTTCTTCGGAATAGAACGCATTGCGTAGAGAGGAAGTTCAGACATGGCGTTAATGCCGAAACGAGTAAAATATCGGAAACATCAGCGCGGCACCCTCAAAGGGGTGGCCACCCGAAAGAACTATGTGGCTTTTGGGGAATACGGTCTTCAGTCGCTGACGGCGCACTGGATCACCGGCCGTCAGATAGAGGCCGGCCGTGTGGCGGCGACCCATTATCTGCGCCGCGAGGGCAAGGTGTACATTCGGATTTTTCCGGATCATTCCTACAGCGCCAAGCCCCTGGAAACCCGAATGGGCAAGGGCAAGGCGGAGGTGGCCGGATGGGTGGCCCGCATAAAACCGGGAACTATAATGTTTGAGATCGGCGGCGTGGAAGAGGAAGTGGCCAAGGAAGCTCTGCTTCGCGTGGCGCACAAGATGCCTGTCCGCTGCCGTTTTGTAACCCGCCGGCATTCGCTCGGCTAATCAAGGGATTTATATGAAGATCAGCGAAGTCCGTGAACTGCGAAGCGACGAGCGACTGGAAAAACTGCAGGATCTGCAGCGAAAGGTATTTGAACTGCGCTGCCAGGCGGTGACAGAAAATCTGCAGAATCGTCATGTGATCCGAAATATCCGTCGGGATATCGCCCGGATCAAAACCGTAATGCGAGAAGACGAACTGAAGGGCCGGTAAGATTTTATGGAAACAGCGAAGGTTATAAAAAAAGAACGGGGAACCGTCGTCAGCAAAAGCGGCGACAAGAGCGTCGTGGTGCAGATTGATTACACGATGAAGCACCCGTATTACGGGAAGTATATCCGCCGGCGGACGAAACTGGCAGTGCACGATCCGACCAATGCGGCCGGAATCGGGGATTTTGTGGAAATCGTTCCCTGCCGTCCGATCAGCAAGCGCAAGAGCTGGCGGCTGATGAATATTTTGCAAAAAGCGGTCATAGAGTAAAGGATGCAGCCGTGATACAACAGGAAACCATGCTGGAAATCGCTGACAACAGCGGCGTAAAAACCGCTCAGTGTATCCGGGTGCTGGGCAAAAGCAGCGCCGGGCACCGGGGCAAACGCGGGCGGGTGACCGCGAGCATCGGAGATATTGTCTGTGTGGCGATCAAAAAACACCTGCCCACCTGTCAGCTGGACAAGAAAAAGGTGCACAAGTGCGTGATCATTCGGACGCGCTATCCGATCCGGCGTCCGGACGGAAGTTATGTCCGTTTTGACAGCAACGCGGCCGTGATGATCGACAGTGAGAAGAATCCGGTGGGAACGCGCATTTTCGGAGCCGTGGCCCGTGAACTTCGTGAAAAGAACTTCATGAAAATTATTTCGCTGGCCAGCGAAGTCGTATAACCGTTTGGACGTTGAGTGAAAATTATGGCACAGCATATTAAAAAAGGGGATCTGATAGAGGTCATCTCGGGCGATCAGAAAGGGGTCACCGGCCGGGTGATGCGGGTTATTCCGGACAAACAGCAGGCGCTGGTGGAAGGGGTGAACCTGGCCCATAAGCATGTTCGTCCGTCTCAGCGGAACCCGCAGGGCGGTCGGATTCGGATCGAGCGGCCGATTCATATCAGCAATCTGCTGCCGGTTAATCCCAAAAGCGGCAAAGGCACCCGGGTGCGTTTTGTGACCGACGGCAAGGGCGTTAAGAAACGGCAGGCCCTGGACGGGACTGAGATCGGTATTGTACGAAAAGCCAAGCAGTGAAATTCATAAACGAAAGTGAAGCAGTATGGCTCGTTTGAAAGGCGTTTATAAGGCAAAGATTGTTCCGGCGCTGACGGAAAAGTTCGGCTATCGGAGCCCCATGGCCGTTCCGCGGATGCAGAAGATCGTGGTCTCGATGGGCATCGGCCGGGCTACTCAGGATAAGAAATATCTGGACACGGCGATCAAAGATCTGACCGTCATTACCGGACAGAAGCCCTTGGTCTGCCAGGCCAAGAAGAGCGTGTCCAACTTTAAGGTACGCCAGGGCGACAAGACTGGACTGAAGGTGACGCTGCGACGGGAGCGGATGTATGAATTTATGGATCGACTGATTAACCTGGCGATTCCGCGAGTCAAAGACTTTCGAGGCCTCAATCCGAATGGCTTTGACGGGCACGGAAACTATTCCATGGGTCTGGATGAGCAAAGCGCGTTTCCGGAAATTGATCCGGCCCGAATCGAAATAAACCAGGGTATGAATATTACGTTTGTCACAAGCGCAAAAACGGATGAAGAAGGACGGGAGATGCTGCGGTTGTTCGGCATGCCGTTCCGCTCGTAAGCCGTTTCAAAAAGAACCAATGGGAGACCTGTATGTCCACCAAGGCGCTGGAAAATAAAGTTAAAAAAAAGCCGAAATATCGAAGCCGCGGCTATACTCGCTGCGAAATCTGCGGCCGGGCCCGCGCGGTGTATCGCAAATTCAAAATTTGTCGAATTTGCTTCCGCAAGATGGCCAATGAAGGCAAGATACCGGGCGTCAAGAAAGCCAGCTGGTAGGCCCGATAGACCCTTATTGAGTTGGAGTTGTCCATGAGCTTGAGTGATCCGATTGCGGATATGTTAACAAGAATTCGAAACGCCTCGGCGATCGGCCGTCCGCAGGTCAAGGTGAAAGCCACAAAGATCTGTCAGGGCATTGCCGATGTGCTGAAAGAAGAGGGCTATATCCTTGGATATGACCGGATCGAAGATCCCCGGCAGGATGTGCTTCGCGTGTTTCTCAAATACACGCCGGAAGGCAGTCCGGTGATTCAGGATCTGGAACGGGCCAGCAAGCCCGGCCGGCGGATGTATCGCGGCGCTGCGGATTTGCCCCGGGTGCTGAATGGAATGGGCATTGCGATAGTTTCCACCAGTAAAGGCGTGATGAGCGATCGAGTCTGCCGTCGGGAGAATGTAGGCGGCGAATTACTTTGTACGGTGAGCTAAATGAGTCGAATAGGAAAAAAAGCGATTGAAATTCCCAGCGGGGTCAAAGTAGAGCAGTCCGGTCAGGCCGTCAAGATTACCGGGCCCAAAGGCACGCTGCAGATGACCTGTCGGCCGGAGATTCAGGTGAAAATAGAAAACAACCGGATCGAGATTGTCAATCCGGATCCGGCCAATCGACAGAACCGGGCTTTTCACGGGACTACGCGGTCTCTGCTGAACAATATGGTCATCGGCGTAACGAGCGGGTTTCAGCAGGAAATGCAGATTTTCGGGACTGGTTACAACGTCAAGGAGCAAAGCGGCAAACTGGTTTTAACAGTCGGCTATGCACAACCGGCGGAACTGAAAATCCCCAAGGATGTCAAGGTCGAGATCAAGACCGCAGCAGCCAAAGGCAATGAAGTGCCGGCGGTTTTTCTGCTGTCCAGCGCGGATAAGCAGTCTTTGGGACAGTTTGCCGCCGAAATCCGCAAAGTCAAACCGCCGGAGCCCTATCAGGGCAAAGGGATTCGATACAGCGATGAACATGTGATTCGCAAGGAAGGCAAGGCCTTTGCTTCCGGCGGATAATCGAAGAATAAGGACCATAAATTATGCAGAAAGAACGAATAGAAAGAGCCAGACAGCGGCGTAATTACCGCTCGCGGAAGCGAATCTTCGGCACTCCGGAGCGTCCGCGATTGACGGTGTTTCGTTCCGGCCGTCATATCTATGCTCAGATTATAGACGATGTCGCCGCAGCGATCCTGGTGTCTTCGAGCACACAGGCGCGGGCCCTGCGGGATCATATTAAATACGGCGGCAACAAAGAAGCGGCCAAAAGCGTGGGAACAGCCCTGGCCAAACAGGCCATGGATATCGGGATCAAAGCCGTTTGCTTTGATCGAAACGGGTATAAATATCACGGACGCATCAAGGCGCTGGCCGATGCGGTTCGAGAAGCGGGCCTGGTCTTTTAACAGTAAATCAGACGTTGAGCAACGGACCCTTAGAACGGGAGAATTAAGTTGGCTGACGAAAGCAGAATGACAATGCAGGGCGAACAACCGCTGGAAGATACCGTGGTAAAGGTTTTTCGCAATGCCAAGGTAGTCAAAGGCGGACGCCGATTCAGTTTTTCGGCCCTGGTGGTGGTCGGAGACCGCAACGGAACGGTGGGGATCGGATACGGCAAGGCCAACGAGGTGCCGCCGGCCGTAGAAAAGGCCATCAAAGACGCCAAGAAGAATTTGCAGCAGATTCCGGTAGTCGGGCAGACGATTCCCCATGAGGTGATCGGCCGATGCCGCGCTACTCAGATTACAATGCTGCCGGCCAGTCCGGGTACGGGCGTCATCGCCGGTTCCAGCGCGCGGGCGGTTCTGGAGTATGCCGGAGTTCGCAATGTATTGACCAAGATCAACGGCAGCCGTTCGGCCAAGAACGTGGTCAAGGCCGTCATGGACGGGTTGGGAAAGTTACGGGATCAGGAAACCATCGAATCCGCCCGCGGGGTGGATGTCGAAGTTGTTAAAAAGTGGTGAGTGCGATCATGCTAAACGATGAAATTACAGCCAGGGTCGGGGCGAATAAAAAACGCAAACGAGTGGGCCGGGGCACAGGCAGCGGTCACGGAAAAACCTCCGGCCGCGGCCATAAGGGTTATAAAAGCCGTTCCGGATTCTCGATTCATCTGGCGTTTGAAGGGGGGCAGATGCCGCTGTTTCGCCGGCTGGCCAAACGGGGCTTTAACAACGCCCAGTTTACTGTGCGGTATGAGATTGTCAACGTGGCCCAGTTGGAGCGAACCTTTAAGGACGGCGCCTCCATTGGAATCGGCGAACTGGTCGGCGCCGGACTGGTCAACAATCAGCGGAGCCGGGTGAAGATCCTGGGAGACGGCGAACTGACCAAAAAACTGATTGTCTCTGCACACAAATTCAGCAAAAGCGCAGAGCAGAAGATTTCCGGATGCGGAGGAACAGCGCAGGTTGTGGCCTGACGGCCTTAACACGGAAGGACAGAGAATATGCTGGGAACATTTGCCAATATTTTTAAGATTCCGGATCTGCGAAACAAGATCCTGTTTACCATTGCGCTGCTGGTGATTTACCGGATTGGTTATCATATTCCGGTGCCGGGCTTTGACCAGGAACAGATTACCAAACAGGCGGCCAGCCGGGACAAGGAAACGCCGCTGGGACGAGCGGCTGAGACCCTGCAAATGTTTACCGGCGGCACGCTCAGCCACAGCAGTCTGTTCGGGCTTGGAATTATGCCGTATATTTCGGCCTCGATTATTCTGATGCTGCTGGGCGAGATTTATCCCCCGCTTCGCAAACTTCGTCAGGAAGGCGCCAGCGGGCATAAAAAAATCAATGAATATACGCGGTATCTGACGGTTCCGCTTTGCATCATCCAGGCGCTGATGTTCATGCGCATGGCGGCGCTGGATGGATATACCTATCCGGGAATGCACTTGCGGGCGATCATCATGGGGGTGCTGGGAATGACCGCCGGCACGATCTTTCTGATGTGGCTGGGCGAGCAGATTGATGAATACGGAATCGGAAACGGCATCAGTTTAATTATTATGGCCGGCATTCTGGCCAGAATGCCCGCCGCCGTGATCGGGGTAATCGAAAAGACCGATCTGCGGGTCGCTTCCGAACCGGGCACCTACGGAATCTTAACGCTGGTGTTTCTGGTTGCGGCCTTTGTGCTCGTGGTGGCCGGGGCGATTCTGATCACACAGGGTCAGCGCCGCATTCCGATTCAGCAGGCCAAACAGATGCGCGGCCACCGGATGTACGGGGGGGCTCGCCACTACCTGCCTTTGCGGGTCAATCACGGAGGCGTGATGCCGATTATTTTTGCCTCCTCGCTGATGATGTTTCCGCCGATTATCCTGCAGCAGTTGGCTCGGATCGAAGCGCTGGGCGGATCGGTCGTTATGCAGAAGATTATGGAGGCCTTTCGGCCGATGGCCTATACCTACAACGTGGTGTATATCGTTCTGATCTTCGTATTTGCTTATTTCTGGACTACGGTTCAGTTTCAGCCCAAAGATATGGCCAAAAATCTTCGCGATCGAGGAAGTTTTATTCCCGGCCTTCGGCCCGGCTACCGCACTGCGGAATATCTGGAAACGGTCATGATTCGAATTACGTATTTTGGAGCGGCGTTTCTGGCGATTATTGCGGTGGTGCCCAGCGTGGTGACGCAGATATTTGGAGTCGATTATATCACCGCATCCTTTCTGGGAGGAACCGGATTGCTGATCGTGGTCAGCGTTTCGCTGGATCTGGTGCAGCGAATCGAGGCCAATTTGCTCATGCGGAATTATGAGGGCTTTTCCTCGGCCGGCCGGATCAAGGGAGCGTATTCATGAAACTGATTCTGCTTGGACCTCCCGGCGCTGGAAAAGGCACGCAATGCAAACGGATTGTGGAGCGGTACGGGCTGGCTCATTTGTCCAGCGGAGATATTTTGCGGTCCGAGAGGGCTGCCGGAAGCGATCTTGGAAAAAAGGCCCAGTCGTTTATGGACAGCGGCGGACTGGTGCCGGATGATTTGATCATTGATATGATGATCGGGGCGATCAGGAAGACCTCATCGACCGGCTATGTGCTGGACGGATTTCCCCGAACGATAGTGCAGGCCGAAGGGCTGGATGCAGCCCTGAAAAAAGCCGGGGAACAAATTGATGCGATTGTATGTCTTCAGGTTCCGGATGAAGCGATCCTGGGCCGAATGACCGGACGGCGAAGTTGCCCCCAGTGCGGCGCGGTTTACCATGTGGTGAACTTAAAACCGAAAAAAGACGGCTGGTGCGACAAGGGCTGCGGCCCGCTGGTCCAGCGAAAAGATGATACGCCGGAAGTGGTTTCCAACCGGCTGAAGACATATCATGAACAGACGGCGGCAGTGCTCGGATATTACCAGAGCCGACAGAGCCGAATTCTGGAAATTGACGCCGATCGGCCGATTGATTCGGTGACAGAGGCGGTTTTTAAGGCCCTGGAGGCCGCGTCTGTTTGAGTCAGGCGGATATGGCGATTAAGTTAAAAAGCCGCCGGGAGATCGAGTTGATTCGTCAGGCCTGCCAGGTCGTGGCGAAGGTTCTTTCAAAATTGAAACGAGAAGCCCAGCCGGGAGTCAATACGGCCTTTCTGGATTGCATTGCCCGACAGATGACCCAGGAAGCCGGGGCGGTAGCCCTGTTTGAAGGAGTTCCAAATCCTCATGGAGGCCGCCCGTTTCCGGGCGCTATTTGTGCCTCGATCAATGAGCAGCTGGTGCACGGGATCCCTTCGCCGGATGTAGTTCTTAAAAACGGGGATCTGCTCAGTGTGGATTTTGGGGTCAAACTGAACGGCTATTGTGGAGATGCGGCCTTTACCGTCGGAATCGGCCAGATTCACCCGAGGCATCAGGTTCTGATGGAAGTGACCGAGCGGATGCTGGACATTGCCATAGAAAATATGGCCCCGGGCGTCAAATGGAGTCAGATTGCCGGGCAGATGGAGGCCTGTGCCAAACAAGCGGGTTGTTCAGTGGTGACCGACTATGTCGGACACGGCATTGGCGCCGAAATGCACGAAGACCCGAAAGTGCCCAATTTTGTCAGCCGCCTGCTGCTGCAAGAGGATATTGTGCTTCAGGAAGGCATGGTGCTTGCGGTTGAGCCGATGGTAAATCTGGGGCGTGCGGCGGTTCGCACCCTCAAGGACGGCTGGACGGTCGTAACTCGGGATCGTAAATATTCGGCTCATTTTGAACATACGATAGCGGTAGTAGCCGGCGGATGTGAGGTATTAAGCCGGTTGGCCGGTTGATCCGGCCGGATAAATCAGAGCAGTAAGAAAAAGGCAATATGGCCAAAAAAGACGCCATTAAACTGGAAGCGAAGGTAATCGAGGCCCTGCCCAATGCGATGTTTCGCGTGGAGCTGAGCAACAAGCATCAGATTCTGGCTCATGTGTCCGGTAAGATGCGTATGCATTTTATCCGGATTTTACCGGGCGATATGGTGACCGTGGAAATGAGTCCGTATGATCTGACCAAAGGGCGTATCGTATTGCGAAGTTAGACAGTCAAAGCGTAGAAGGTGATAGCATGAAAGTACGAAGTTCTGTAAAACGAATTTGCGAGAATTGCAAACTGGTCCGGCGCAAAGGGGTTTTGCGCGTGATTTGCTCAGCCAATCCGCGTCATAAACAGCGTCAGGGCTGAGAACCCATGAAAAGCAACCCGTAAAAGGACAGGAGTCAATATGCCGCGTATCATAGGTGTGGATGTACCCAATAATAAACCGGCGTGGATTGCGCTGACGTATATTCACGGCATCGGCCGCCACAGCGCCTGTAAAATACTGCAGGAAGCCAAGATTGATGGAAATCTGCGGGCCGGAAAACTGTCGGAAGATGAAGTCAGCCGAATCAGCCAGATCATTGACCGCGATTACCTGGTGGAAGGCCAGTTGCGTCGCAAGGTTTCTCAGGATATCGCTCGGCTGCGGGATATTACCTGCTATCGGGGGATTCGACACCGCAGGGGGCTGCCGGTTCGCGGGCAGCAGACCCAGAGCAACGCCCGAACCCGGAAAGGCAGGAAGAAAACTGTGGCCGGCAAGAAGAGCGTAAAAGAAATGCGTTAACGGCGACCCGAGCGAAGCGAAAACGTTATTCAGTCGAGGACGTGAAGACAGATGGCAAAAAGTGTAAAGCGAAAAATCAGAAAGAATGTGGTACGGGGGATCGTGTATATTACGGCCACCTTCAACAACACCCTGATCACGGTGACGGATATGGACGGCGATGCAATCAGCCAGGATTCCGGCGGCAGCGTGGGCTTTAAGGGATCCCGAAAAAGTACGCCGTTTGCGGCGCAGCGGGCGGCGGAAAAAGCGGCCCGTACGGCAATGCGCAACGGCCTGCGAGAGGTGGAAATCCGGGTGAAAGGCCCCGGTTCCGGTCGCGAATCGGCCATTTCGGCAATTCAGCAGGCCGGCCTTCGGATCGCCTCTATTGAAGATGTCACGCCGATTCCTCACAACGGCTGTCGTCCTCGGAAGCGTCGGCGCGTATAAAAAGGGAAATGAACCCAAAACCAATCAATCTTAGGAAATAGACAAAACATGGCACGTTATCTTGAACCCACATGTCGGCAATGTCGCCGGGAAGGCATGAAACTGATGCTCAAAGGCGCCCGTTGTGAGACGGCCAAATGCGCTATTGAGCGGCGGGAGCGAAGCATGGCCCCCGGTCAGCACGGCTGGCGGCGCGGCCGATACAGCGATTACGGCGTTCGTCTTCGCGAAAAGCAAAAGGTTAAACGTTATTACGGCCTGATGGAAAAGCAGTTTATGAGTTTCTTTCGAGAGGCCGTTCGGCGAAAAGGCAATACCGGGCGCAATCTGCTGGAACTGCTGGAACGACGGCTGGATAATGTCGTTTATAAACTGAATTTTGCCCCGTCGCGCAAAGCGGCCCGCCAGCTGATCGCCCACGGCCATATCTATCTGAACGGCCGTCGCGTGGATGTGCCGGACCGAACAGTCAATATCGGAGACAAGATTGTTCTGAAAAACTCGGATCGGTCGCGAAAACTGGTAAAAGCCCAGCTGGAAGCCAATCCGAATTATCAGGTGCAGGGATGGCTGCAGATGGATGCGTCCAAACCGGCCGCGACGGTGGTTTCGCTTCCTTCGCGGGAAGATGTGCAGCTGGCGATTGAAGAGCAGCTGGTTGTGGAATTCTGCTCAAGGTAAAGAACTATTTCAAAAAGCAGGCGAATCCCGGATAGCGAGTTTCCATTACGCCTGACCCAGGGAAACCGCTGAGAACATTCGCCGAAGTTTGGGAGGCTTATTTATGAGAATAACCTGGAGAGGTTTAGAACTGCCTACACGGGTGCAAAAAGACCCGGAGGTATCCACGGATCGATATGGGCGATTTGTGATTGAACCGTTTGAATGCGGATTCGGCACGACCATCGGCAATAGTCTGCGCCGCATCCTGCTGTCCTCCCTGGAGGGCAGCGCCGTAGAGTCCATCAAGATTTCGGGCGTCGATCACGAATTTACCTCTATTCCGGGCGTGATGGAAGACGTGACGGACATCGTATTGAACGTCAAGAAACTCGTGTTTCGGATGCAGAGCGAGCAGCCGCGAACCATCAAGGTCAGCGCCTCCAAAACTGGACCGGTAACGGCTGGTATGATCAAGTGCGATCTGCCTATTGAGATCATCAACAAGGATCTGGTGCTGGCCACATTAACCGACAACGTCAAGTTTGAGATGGAGATGGCGGTTGGCAGCGGTCGGGGTTATTCGCCGGCCGCCGAGCGGATCGCAGAAGCGGACCGGTTTGATCAGGAAGCGGGACGAATTGAAGTGGATGCGATTTACTCGCCGGTTCTGCGTGTGCGATATAAGATTGAAGATACTCGCGTCGGCCAGCGGACCAACTATGATAAACTGATTCTGGAGATCTGGACCGATGGAACGGTTTTGCCGGAAATGGCCCTGGTGGAAGCGGGCAAGATCCTGCGAAAGTACATTAACCCGATCGTTCAGTATGAGCAGTTGGGCAAGGAAACGGTCAGCGAAGAAGTTCGAACCGAAGAACCGGAGGTCAAAGCGGTCGACGAACAGATGGCGGCCAAACTGGCGATGCCGATCGAGTCGCTGGAACTGACTGTCCGCTCCAGCAACTGCCTGGAGGCCAACAATATCCAGACGGTAGGGCAATTGGCAAAAATGACGGAAGCGGATTTGCTGAAGATCCGCAGTTTTGGAAAAACAAGTTTGCGTGAAGTACGCCGAAAACTGGCCGATTTTGGTTTGTCTTTGGGCATGACCGAACAATAGGCACGGCAAAGACTGAGAAATTGAGGTGATTGAATATGCGTCATCGTGTAGCGGGAAGACAATTAAATCGAACCAGTGAACATCGTCTGGCCATGCGTCGAAATCTGGCGGCCTCGCTGTTTGAGCATGAGACGATCTCTACAACCATTGAGAAGGCCAAAGAAGTTCGCGGGTTTGCAGAAAAACTGATTACACTGGCCAAAAAAGGCAACTTGGCGGCTCGGCGGCGCGCGATTCAGCTGCTCAACAACCGGGCGATCTATAAAGAAGAAGACGGACAGATGGTCAAGGCCGGAACGGTGGTCGGAAAACTGTTCAGCGAGATCGGCCCCCGGTATCTGGATCGTAAAGGCGGTTATACCCGGATTATCAAACTGGATAAACGGCGCCTTGGAGACAACGGACAATTGGTGCTGCTTCAACTGGTGGAACAGGGCAAGGAAAAAGAAGCGGCATCGGAAAAGAAGTAATCCCGAATATGGACAGCAGGCGGATCGTTTCAGGTCCGCCTTTTTTATTTGAACAGATGGCGGGGGTAAATTTATGAGCGACTGTATTTTTTGTAAAATCGCCGCTGGCCAGATCGGCAGTTTTAAGGTCTATGAAGATGACCATGTGCTGGCGTTTCTGGACATAGGACCCATCCGGGACGGCCATACGCTGCTGATTCCAAAGCATCATTGCAGCCGGCTGGAGGATTGCCCGCCGCAGGCGCTGGAACCTTTGATGGCTCGACTGGCCCAATTGGCGGGGGCTGTCCAGCGGGCGATGGAGGCAGATGGGTATAATATCCTGTGCAATAGCGGTCGAGCGGCGGGGCAGATCGTTGAGCACCTGCATTTTCATATAATCCCTCGAAAGACGGGAGACGGCGTATTTAAGCATTGGCCGTCTTTTCAATACCCGGAAGGCAGGGCCTTGCAGGTCGCAGAAAAAATTCGTCAGAAATTAAAAAAATGATTTGGATGGCTTGTTGCAGCGTTTGTGTATCTACAGTATAATAGAAAAATAAATTGATCGCGGGGTAGAGCAGTCTGGTAGCTCGTCGGGCTCATAACCCGGAGGTCGCAGGTTCGAATCCTGTCCCCGCTATTTTCATAAGTATTGAAAACAAAGGACTTACAGCAATGTGAGTCCTTTGTTTTTTTGTATAAAACCCATTCATTGGGCGATAAGAAGAGGGGGCGCATTATTCTTTCGAGAAAATATCGAAACCGTCAGAGTGAACCTCGGCGCTTGGTTTTGTTCAGATTTCCGAAGAGGTCGGCAGGAAATATTTTTTCAACCCTGCTGCAGGCAGACTTCCGGCGGAACCGATGGTTCTGGATTTAGCGTCTGGTCTTTTGGAATGATGGTTTTGGGCGGGGTGGGCAGCAGCCATTGTTTGCCTTCAATCAGCCGGGTTACAACCATGGCCGCGACGGTATCGCCGGAGGCATTTACCATGGTAGCCGGCGGATCGACCAGCGTGCCCAGCAGGGCAATGACCGGCAGGGCCTCTGGGCCGAATCCGTACAGGGCCACAATCATCATCTCTCCGATGTACCCTCCGCCCGGAATTCCGCTCATAACGATCCCGGCCAGCAGGGCTGCTCCAACGGCTTCCGTTAAAACCCACGGTCCGGAAAAATCCCGTCCGAAAAGGGCAAAGAGGATGGCGATTTTTAAGATCGCCGCAAGGCATGTTCCATCCATATGGATGGATGCTCCAAGCGGCAGAACGATTTTGCGTATATCGTCGGGCACGCCGATTTGAGCCGCCGCCTCCAGATTGGCCGGCAGCGCAGCCAGACTGCTTCCGGTGCCCAGGGCAGTCAGCGAAGGCGGCCAAATATGAATCCAGAATCGTTTTAATCCCTTCCGTCCGCCGCTTGCCGAGGCATAGATGGTAAAGCCGATCAGAAAATATAAAATGGAAAGCGGATAATAAAGGAGTATCGCCGGAGCGTAAGCGCCCAGCAAATCCGGACCGAACACGCCGACCAGATAGGCAAAATACGCCCCAAGCCCCAACGGCGCATACAGCATAATCAGTTTGATAATTTGCGCCATGATCGCCGAGCCGGAGGTTAAAAATGCGCGAAAGGATCGGCCCTTGACGCCGGCGGCCTGCGCCGCAAGACCGGTCAACACGGCAAAGAGGATCAGAGCCAGCATGTTTTCGCGATTAAACAGAAGCGTAAAGTTATTCACGGTGATCGTATTGGCGACCTTTTGGCCGATGCTGACTTCCTGCGGCATCGGAGGCGCTGTCATCGGAATATTCAGATCCCGGGCTGGGTCAAAGATTTTTACGGCGGCGATCATCAGGCAGGAAGAGATCGCGCCGGTGAGGATAAACACCAGCAGCATCCATCCGGCAATACGTCCGAGCCGTCGCAGATTGCGAGCGGACGCTACC
>JAKJEN010000003.1:46181-50903 GCA_022705405.1 Planctomycetota bacterium
CCGAAGAAATCGAGAAAAACACCAGCGGCGTCACCGTGCAGTACAGCAGGTTCAGGAATACATCGCCAAGCGGTTTGAGAGTTAGGGCCCGAGGTCCGAGGAAACAGCCCAGCACAGAACCCATTGCCACGGCCGTAAGAAGCATTCCCGTAAACCAATACGAGGATGCCTTCTTCTTCGGAGGGATCGGTTTTTTGCTCGTTTTTGGATCCATCGGTTTTTCCATATTGCTCTGAATAATAATCGGCAATTTAAATCGTTGCAGGTGAGAAATTATGGCTGGTTCCAGTCGGATAATATAAACTCGCAAGGCCAGAATGTCCACGGCTTGTTTTTTCAGCCGCAAGAAGATAGAATTGTCTTCAAAACTCATATTGAAAGGGGATAGCCGTATGTTAAAAGGGGTACCGAGTGTGCTTTCGCCCGATCTGATGAAGGTTTTGATGGATATGGGCCATGGCGATGAACTGGTTCTGGCGGACGGGAACTTTCCGGCTGCGACGATGGCCCGACGGCTGGTTCGTGCAGATGGACTGGCGATTCCGCCCCTGCTGGAGGCGATCCTGAAATTCTTTCCTCTGGATCAATATGTGCAGCGGCCGGCGATTTTAATGCAGGTCGTCGCGGGCGATCCAGTCAAGCCGACAATCTGGAACGAATACCGCAGGATTATCCAGGCCAGTGGAGAAAAATTTGTCGAATTTGAGCAAATCGAACGAAATGCCTTTTACCAGCGCGCCAAAGATGCCTTTGCAGTAGCAGCTACCAGCGAGGCGGCCCTCTATGCCAATATCATCCTGAAAAAAGGCGTAGTCACATAACCCCTGTTTGACTTTTAGCGCAAGGCAGGTCCGCGCGAAGCTATAGGAAACCGGCTCAATCTCTGCGATTATCCGGCGCTTTCAGGCGGCTGTTCTGATTCCCTGGCCTGTTGGATTTGTTCAAGTTGAAGGGCAAATTTATTGATTTTGCTGCCGCCGTCATCGTACTGGCTTTGAGCGTTGCGCAAATGCCTGCCGAGAATTTCCCAGGTCGAAGTGAACGAGGAAAAATCGATGGCCAATCGCCCCAAAGTAGCCCGAATCTGAGCCGCCTGTTTTTCAATCTGCATGCCATGCAGCCCCATCACGATTGTCATCAGATAGGCATACAGCAGATTCGGCGAGACCGGTATCACTTTCCTGCCCAGAGCGTACTCAAGAATATCGGTTTTGTCGTCTTCATATTTGACGATGGTTTCATAATATACATTTTCCGCTGGAATATACATCAGGGCAAAATCAAGCGTTTTCTCCGCAGGCAAAATATAACTGTCGGCTATTTTGTCGATGTGTTTGCGCACGTCGCTTTGAAATTGTCTGCGAAGCCGCGTCTTTTCTTCATCGCTATCTGCGGCGGCCGTCTTTTCAAATGCGGACAGCGGAAATTTGGAATCGACCGATACGCTGTACTGCGGCAGGCGGACAAGGGCATCCACGGTTTTTCCGTTTTTGAAGGTATGCTGGAGCGCAAAATGTTCCGCCGGCAGGATATTGCCCAGCAGCCCGCCCAGGGACTGTTCTCCCAACTGGCCGCGCAGTTTGGGAGCCCGGAGGATATCCTGCAGCTTACGGACATCCTGTCCAATCCGAAGCATTTGCTCGCTGTCTCCTTTGAGTTTGCCCAGTTGTTCCTTCAATTGGCCCAGGGTAGTACCGCTGTGTTTGAGGAAATCCGTCATACTCTGCTGTCCGGTTTGGAGATTCTTATCGAGCGTCTCAGAAAGGGCTTGTTGCGATTGACGCATCTGTTCCAATTGCTGCTGAAGAAGGACGGCGGCTGTCTGTTGAGCGGATGCCTGACGCCGGATAGCTGAGACCATAGAAAATATCCCCGCGATACCCGCGGCCAAAAGCGCCCCGATAGCAATGACTATTATTAGCAAAGAGGTTTGCATTGACGGATCTCCGGAGTCTTTTTTGTCGAGATTGGTTCTTGGACAATTATATCTTGAACTCGCAGGCGGGTCAAAAGACAAATCACTTGCCTAATTGGCACATAGTTTTTCCGGCTGAAAAATGTGAAATTCTTCCGAGAAGAAGGAAAAAAATTTAAAAGAAAATGCTACCCAAAAAGATAAAAACAGTATAGTATAAACATTGGTATAGATTAAGCAGTTTACCGGAGAAAACGTATGCAGAATCGTGGACGAGAGCTGAATAAAGCCCCTCCATGTCGAAAATAAATATAATGTTTTTGTATATTAACTATTTTAACATTTTTTTAGGAGACTACGTATGAGAAAACTCATGACAGTTTTGCTGCTGGTATCCTTTGCTTTTGCTGCCGGTTGTAATTGTATGCAGGCGGCAAAACCCGCGCCAGCGCCGGCTCCCAGACCCGCTCCGGCTCCAGCCCCGGAACCGGCTCCCAAACCTGCTCCGGCAGCGGATCCGGAGGCCTATTGGATGGCCACGCAGTTGTATAACAATGACTGCTGCGGCACATTGAAAATCGAAAAGATTATGCCCAAGTCCGTGTCTTTGAATGAGCCATTCGAATACACGATCAAGGCGACCAACCTGACGTCTAAGAATCTGTATGCGGTCAATATTACAGAACGGCTTGCTCAGAATTTCAAATACATCAGTTCCAATCCGGAGGGCAAACTGGCCGGACAGATTTTGAGCTGGCAGATTGAGAGTATGGGGCCCAATGAGGTCAAGACTCTGGTTGTCAAGGGGCAGGCAACCAGCGAGGGCTGGATTGCTACCTGCGCAGACGCGACCTATATCATTCCGGCTTGCGCCAAGACCCAGGTTGTCCAGCCGGCTCTTGAACTGACCAAGACAGCCACCGCTGAGGTATCCATCTGCGATCCGATTACGCTGACCTTTACAGTGACCAACAAGGGATCGGGAGAAGCCAAAAACATTCAGATTACCGATACGCTTCCAGCCGGGCTGACCACAATGGATGGCGCTTCACAGATCGCAATGAGAGTGGATTCGCTGCCTGCCGGACGCTCGGCCACAAAGAGCGTTCAGGTTAAGGCGACCAAGACCGGCGCCTTTGAAAACAAGGCCAGCGCTGTGGCTGACGGCAATCTGAAGGCCGAGTCCAATGTCACGCGCACCAGGGTGACCCAGCCGATCCTGACGGTTGATAAGACCACCGGGCGAGAGTGGGAGTATGGCGGACGACGCGTGGAATACACCATTACCGTGGCCAACAAGGGCGACGGAGTGGCCAAAAGCGCAGTCCTGACCGACACGGTTCCTGCCGGAGTGGAGCAGATTCAGATCAGCGGCGGCGGCACACAAGCCGGCAGTTTGATTACCTGGAATCTGGGCGATCTGGCTCCTGGCGCCTCCAAGCAGTTTACTGTTTCCTATCTGCCGACCACGCTGGGCAAGATCACCAATACGGCGACTGCCAAGGCGGTTTGTGCACAGGATGTTTCCAAGTCTGCGTCCACAGAGATTCGCGGCATTCCGGCCCTGCTGTTGGAAGTGGTTGACTTGTCCGATCCGATCGAAGTCGGTCACAACGAAACCTATGTGATTGTGGTAACCAATCAGGGTACGGCCACCGCGACCAACGTTAAAATTGACTGCACGCTCGAAGATACAATGCAGTTTATTTCTGCCGATGGAGCAACCCAGGGCAGCGCAGCCGGCATGAAAGTCAGTTTTGCCCCGCTGGCATCTCTTAATGCCAAGGCCAAGGCAACCTGGAGAGTCACCGTCAAGGCCGTCAAGGAAGGCGATGTCCGATTTGGAGTTGTCATGAATGCCGATCAATTGGATCGCGATGTTCAGGAAACCGAATCGACGCACTTCTATAAGTAAGACCATTGCGTAGTATATTGAAAAACTGTGAGGGCCTCGGCCCTCACAGTTTTTTTTGTGTAAATTGTTGGCTTATACAGGGACCTTTCCTATGGAACAAATGTGGGATAAAATAATAGAATACCTGACCGTTAATGGTGTGGACCTGCTGTGGAACCTGGTTGCGGCGGCTTTGATCTTTTTGATCGGTCGTTGGCTTGCCAGACTGGCGACCCTTTTTGTCAACAAGGTGATGGAAAAAGGGCATGTTGATCCCACCCTGCGCGCCTTTATAAAACATTTGCTCTATTCAGCGCTGCTGTTGATGGTCATTGTGGCGGCGCTGACTAAGATTTTGGGTGATGACGCGAGCAAACAGTTTGTGGCGGTTATCGGAGCGGCCGGTTTGGCCGTCGGGTTTGCCCTGCAGGGTTCGCTCTCCAACTTTGCTGCAGGCATCATATTGATTTTATTTAAACCGTTCCGCGTTGGAGATTTTGTAGAAATCGCCGGAACATCAGGTAAGGTACAGGAAATTCAGATCTTCAATACGGTCTTAAATTCCATAGATAATACAAAAATTATTATTCCGAACGCACAGATTACGGGAGGCAATATACGCAATTATACGGCCAATGAGACTCGGCGGGTGGACTTGACAATTCGTGTATCCTATAGGGATGATTTGAAAACAGCTCGTGGAATTATTGAGCGGGTTCTTGCGGAAGAACCGCGAATTCTTCCCGAACCGGCCCCGCTGTTGGCAGTGTCGCAACTCACTGAAAGCAGCGTTAATTTTCTTGTATGTCCGTGGGTAAAAGGCACAGATTACTGGAGCGTTTTATTTGCTTTAAATGAAAAGCTCAAAGTGGCTCTGGAAGAAGGCGGCTGTACGATTCCCTTCCCGCAGCAG
>JAKJEN010000040.1:0-318 GCA_022705405.1 Planctomycetota bacterium
CAGATTGCCAATGGCATCGCCGCGTCCTACCGGCACAAGGATAAAGGGGTTCCAGCAGGTTGCGCCAAGTTCAGCGGCTTTTTGAGCTATTCGATCAATCTGAGCAATATTGAATTTGGTGATTGTCGTATTGATCTGAAACGGCAGTTCGGCCTGCCGGGCAAACTGAATACCCCTTAGAGTCATCTGAAAGGCGCCTGGACTTTGGCGAAAGGCATCGTGTGTCTGCTCATCGGCTCCGTCCAGCGAAAAAGAAAGCGACATGAGGCCTGCCTTCTTGAGGCGTTCGGCGGCCGGCTGGTCCAGATACCATCCGCA
>JAKJEN010000040.1:328-5546 GCA_022705405.1 Planctomycetota bacterium
CCTGCCGAGCGGCCCGCTTCAAGGATCTGATAAAAGTCCTCGCGAGCCATCGGCTCTCCGCCTGTCAGGATCACTATACAGCGATGAAAGTCGGCCAGCGCCTTTAAAATGCGGATACATTCCTGTGTCGATAAAACATCCTGTGTTTGCCAGTCGGCTGCGGCTCGACAATGTCGACAGTTCAGCGGACATCGACGGGTAATCTCGAACGCCGCGATGCGTGGTTTTGGAATTGGCTTATCCATGAAGCAGATTAGCGGCCTCTTTGGCGAAATAGGTAATAAGGATGTCGGCTCCTGCCCGCTTGATGGCAGTCAGAGTCTCCAGGATGGCCTGCTGCCGATCGAGCAGACCCGCTGCGGCGGCCTGGCAAAGCATCATATACTCGCCGGAAACCTGATAGGCGGCCAGCGGCACATCGAAACGTCGGCGTGCGGCGCTGATAATATCAAGATACGGCAGAGCCGGCTTGATCATCACAAGGTCGGCTCCCTCATCTATATCAAGAGCAATTTCACGCAGCGCTTGTTGATAGCCGGCCGCAGGGTCCATCTGATAACTCCGCCGGTCGCCAAATTCAGGGGCGCTATGAGCGGCTTGTCGAAACGGACCATAAAAAGCGGAGGCATATTTGGCGGCATAACTGAGAATGGCGGTATCGGCCAAATCGGCCTGATCGAGTGTCTGGCGAATTGCCTGAACACGGCCGTCCATCATATCAGAAGGAGCCACGATGTCCGCGCCGGCTCGGGCATGGGCCAGGGCCATCTGAGCCAGATTCTGCACTGTACGGTCGTTGTCGATTTTTCCGTCTGCGACGACGCCGCAGTGGCCATGATCGGTATAGGCGCAAAGGCATACATCGGTGATAACCAGCAGGCCGGGAACTTTGCTTTTGATCTGGCGGATAGCCCGACAGACCGCAGACTGCTCTGACCAGGACTGACTTCCCTGAGCGTCCTTTTTCTCCGGCAGGCCAAACAGCAGGATCGCCGAAATACCCAGAGAATGGATTTCTTGGGCCGGATCAGCAATTCGGTCGGCTGAATAATGGAAACAACCCTCCATTGAGGCAATAGGAGTCTGGATCCCTTCGCCGGGACAGACAAACATCGGATAGACAAAACTGTCCACGTGAAGCTGCGTTCCGGCCAGCAGCCGACGCATCACCGGACTGTTTCGCAGACGACGCATTCTTGTTTGCGGAAATCCCATTTTCATTTCCTCTTCTGCAAAATGGGCCTTAGCCCATACCGTTTTTTATTTCTTCTTCGGTCAAATAGCACGGCGGCTCATTTTGCCACCGGCTTATATCCGCGCTGCCGCTAAGAGACCGAAAGTTGCCTCCGCACAGATCAAACCATCGACAGCGACGGCATTGGGGGTCCTTGTATTCATTTTTCTGACGCAGGGCTTTCAAAACCGGATCGGATTGATCCTGCCAGATTTGTCCAAAGGGCCTTTCGAGTATATTTCCGAGGATATAATTTCGCCAAAACTGATCGGGATAAACACGGCCTGTCCAATCTACAGACGCTATGTTCTGTCCAATGCGATTCCCTGCAGAACGCCGAAGCAGCGACTCTGCTTCGTCCATTCGATCCGATTTTTCTTGCCGCATACGCAGCAGCAGATAGGGACCGTCGGCATGATTGCCTACGGTCAGAACTTCTTCAACCTGATTTTTAAAAACCAATTTTTTAGTTGTTTGCAGGATGGTATCTATTGCCTTTCGCGTTTGATCCGCAGAGGGCATTTGATTGGAAAGAGTCTCCGCCCGGCCGGTGCGGATCAGGTGATAAAAACAGATGCGCCCTATACCTGCATCGACTGCAATCTGGAATACTTCGGAGATCTGGTCCACATTTCCGCCTATCATCGTGAATCGCAATCCCGTACGGATCTGTGCTCGGCGGCAATTTTCGATCCCTTTCATTGTATCTGCAAAACTGCCCTTGACTCCGCGAAAACTGTCGTGGAGATTTTGCGGACCATCCAAAGAGATGCCCACATAACTGACCTTTAAGGACGCGAGTTTTTCCGCTACCTGTTCGTTAATCAGGGTTCCGTTGGTGGAAAGGACCGTCCGCAAGCCCTTTTGATCGGCATAAGCGATCAGGTCGAATAAATCCTTCCTCATCAAGGGCTCGCCTCCGCTGAAGAGCAAAACCGGGCAGCCGAAATCAGCCGCCTGATCGATCAGGGTTTTTGCCTGCTGTGTTGTCAGCTCAGGTTCCTTGCGGCCGCTGTCTGCGTTGCTGTAGCAGTGAAGGCATTTGAGGTTGCACCGCGCTGTGCAGTTAAACACAAGGATCGGCTTGATATCCCGCTGAGCGGGATATCGAAGCGAGTCAGATTGACCTGCCTGGCCGCAATAAAGTTTGGATATGTTAATCATGATAATTTACCATCGCTTCAATCAGACCTTCGGTTGTGTGAGGACGGGCTTCGACGGCAATTTTCAAACCGTTTTCCTGCAGCCGCCTGCTTGTGATAGGACCGATGGACGCGATTTTGACGCGATTTTGACGGAGAATATCGGCGCCTATTCGATTCAGGAAGGATTGAACGGTCGAACTGCTTGTAAAAGTAATCCAGTCAACTTGGCTACTTTGGATGAGTTTTATAATGTCCTGATCGGCTGAGATTTGCCGATCGGTCGGCTGTACAGTATAAACATGAATCTGTTCAACCAGAGCGCCATGGCTTTTAAGCCGATCGGGCAAATCTTCCGGGGCAATCGCCGAACGCAGCAAAAGGATCTTTTTTCCTTTGAGATTGGTATAATGGGCCAGTTCATCGGCAAGAACGTTGCTGACATATTCACTGGGGACAAAATCAGCTCGCAGGCCAAAATCATTCAGACGCCGTGCAGTTTCCTCGCCGATGCAGACAATCTGGCACGAACCGAAGGCCCGTAAATCACAATTTTGTTTTCGCAGAAGATCAATCGTACAGGCAATTCCATGCCCGCTGGTAAAAATCACCCAGTCAAATTGTTTAATTTTGGGTACGATTGCTTTTGACTCAGGCGTATCGGTCAAGTCCACAACGGCAATGGCATCCAGAGGAATGGGCTGTCCGCCAAGTTCGCTGATTCGTTCCGCCAACGCGCGATTGCCCCTGGCATCGCGAGTAATCAAAACCGTTTTGCCAAATAGAGGACGCTTCGTAAACCAGTCCGTTTCTTTTCGATAGACAGCCGCAGGACCAATGACTACGATAGCCGGCGGCTGGAGATTTGTCTGGCAGCAGTTTTGAGCAATCGTCTCCAGCGACCCTTGTGCAAGCCGCTGAGCGGGCAAACTCGCATGCTGAATCGCGATCGCAGGCGTTTTCGCATCTTTGCCTTTTTCGATCAGGGTTTGTGTTATCCGGTCCAGACGACCCATGCCCATATAAAATACAATTGTTCCGTTGAATCGAGCCAATAGATCCCAGTCAATTGCGCTTTGTTCTTTATCCGGGGCTTCCTGGCCCGTCACAAAAATAACCTGCGAACTATGTTCTCGGTCAGTAAGAAAAAAACCGGCGTACTGGGCAGCCGCTGTCGCGGCAGTGACACCCGGGACCATCTCATATCGGATGTCGGCCTTCAGGCATGACTGGATTTCTTCTGCAGCCCGCCCGAATATTCCTGGATCGCCTCCCTTAAGCCGAACCACACAGGGATATTGACGGGCCTTTTGCACGATGATTTGATTTATTTGATCTTGGGTAAAGGGGCGGTCTCCGGTACGTTTACGGACGCAGATACGCTCTGCTTTTAAAGAGCAGTCATCGAGAATCGCAGGATTGACCAGCCCATCATAGATTATGCAATCCGCCCGACGGAGAAGTTGAGCGCCGCGCCGTGTTATCAAGCCGGGATCGCCTGGCCCCGCGCCAACAAAATAAACTTTCGGTCTATTCATTTCGTTTCAGAATGTCCCCTGCCCCTTTGCTTAAAAGCCGTTCAGCAAGCAGATCTGCGTATTCTAACGCCCGAGCGGCCGGTCCGCAAATCTCTTCTTTGAGGAAGGGTCTGCCTGAAGGAGCGGCCGCAAACGCAGATAGTATTATTCGAGAACCGTCCAGACGCGCAAAGGCCCCTACCGGAGCATGACAACCCGGATGCAGTCTCAAAAGCACCCTTCGCTCGGCAGAGGTTGCAAGGCCGGTGGGCTGGTGATGGATACAGCCGACCAGATCAATGATTTCTCGATCTTCTGTTCGGGTTTGAATCGCGATCGCCCCTTGTGCCGGAGCGGGAAGAAAATCGGCTGGATCAAAACAAAAACCGTTCCAATTGGAAATCCCCAGCCGCTCCAGCCCCGCGCGTGCCAAAACAATCGCTTCATACTGATTTTCTTGCAGTTTTCTTAGCCGGGTTTCTACATTTCCACGAATAGGCAGAATTTCTAAATCCGGTCGGCTGCGGCGCAATTGCGCCGCTCTGCGGACGCTTGAGGTGCCGATCCTGGCTCGAGAAGAAATGTCTCCCAGACTATTTGCAGAATTTAGACAAACCATTACATCTTCAGGAAAAAGCCGCTCCGGAACTGCCGCGATTTGCAGGCCCTCTGTTTCCTCCGTCGGCAGGTCTTTATAACTGTGAACAGCCAGATCCGCCCGCCGTTCAAGCAAGGCCCGCTCAATCTGCGCCGTGAAAAATCCGCTGCCTTCCAGTTTCCAAAGCGGCAGATCGGACCTTTGATCTCCTTCAGTGCGCACGATATGAATCTCAATTTGAAGGCCTGGATGAACTTTTTGCAGGGCCAGAACCGCCTGATGGGTCTGTGCTAATGCAAGTTTGGATCCTCGCGTTGCCGCCCGCAGTTTCTTCATTTTATTTTTTTCTCCGGAACCGTTTACAGCAATTTTCAGGTCGACATTTTGTGTTTTGTCAGTGTATCATAAATGAGAATCCAGATCAAATTTACATGGAGGCGTAATTATGAAGGCCCGAAAAGAGATGTGAAAGGTTGACCCATAGCAGCGTAAGAAGAATACAGAACAGACCGAGAATGGCCAGCCAGAGATTAATTCGAATGTATCGTTTTCCGTACAGATATCGCCAGTGAAAATAAAAAGCATAGACCAGCCAGCAGGCCAGCGACCAGAGTTCTTTCGGATCCCATCCCCACCAGTCGCCCCAGGCGAGTTTGCCCCAGACGCTTCCGAGCAGAAGACCGGCCGACAGAAGAGGAAAACCCATCCGAATGAGACGATAGGCATC
>JAKJEN010000040.1:5556-5820 GCA_022705405.1 Planctomycetota bacterium
CTGCTGCCTGAAAAGCGGCCTTGGCTAAAAGGATATAGGCGAGTATATAAACGGCCACATGGGGCCCAAACAGGACGCTTTGCAGAGCCGGAGGAAGCGGACGGGGCGGTTCGGGAAAGATAAAACCGGCCGGAAAAAGGATAACAACGCCCAGCAAGACATCAGTTGTGAGGGCCAATGTATCGCGAATATCAAGAAATCGCCGACAAGCCAGCGATACAGGCCAGACCGCCATCCCCAAGGACAGGAAGATCTCGAACATGC
>JAKJEN010000040.1:5830-10255 GCA_022705405.1 Planctomycetota bacterium
AAACCAGCCGCAAAAAAAATATGATATGTCCTCCATAGGCCGGCAAGCTGCGCTCCGGCCGAGAGAAAATACAGAGCCATCGCCAGATAAATCAAGATGCCCAGCTGAGTCGCTTTCAGTTCGATGAGCACGGGCTGCCTTCCTTCTTTCGTTTGTGTTCGGCCGCAGGAACGATCCACAACTGTCCAATCAGTCCGGCAGTCAGCAATCCGTACCCGGCAAAAACAGTAGACAAACCGCTATTGCTGGACACTCCAATAATGCTGTAATGCCCATGCGAGTCCTGTCCCCAGGATTGCTGATAAAACAGATATCCTTTATAAAAAAGCGGGCGGTTGACTTCAATGCGTTTGCGCGCTGTTTCCTGTCCATTTTCATTAATAATCAACTCACTGATGTACGCGCTGGGCATCTGCGAGGGCTGAAAGACCACCTCAAAACGATATCGGGGCAGACTGTGCATGGGCTGGTGTTCAAATACGTACTGATTCTCCTGGCTGCCGTCCGGAAGATAAATCTGCACTTGATAACCTAGATTTATTACTCCTGAAGGCCCTTCTTCCGCCACTCTGCTTTCTTCCTGGATTTGAATCTGGAGATTTCGAAAAAATCGAACAGCACAGAATTGTATCCCATTGCCCAGATCAAATATCTCCTCTGGCTTGACAGGAACAGTAAAGAACCATTTCGGGTTTGTTTTATCCCTTACAAGGAACTGTGGATTATCATAGTAATGGATCTGAAATTTATCCAAAAAGACCTCAAACGGCAGACTACCGACAGGGTTGGCCCGGATATCGTACAAAATAGAAGAACCTTCTCCTTCATAGAGAGGAATCATTCCCTTATAAAAAGATTCAGGTTTCAGAAAATATCCACGAACGGCAAGTGCCGTCCGAGAACCACATAACCCCCCAAGTAGAACAAACAAGCAACCGACGTGAATTAAAAAAAGGAACGGCCGGGTCAACAATCTGCGAAAATAAAAAAAGCCGGCCATCAATATCCCGATGAATGTTAACCACAAAATCGTCATTGGAAAACTGTTGAAAAACGCAGAGGCCTTATCTGCACCCAGAAAGGCCCCATAGACCGACAAAATAGCCAGTCCGCCGATCAAAAACAGACTAAGGATCAAGATAAAACGCGGCATTTTTTTAATTTTTCTTTTACGAATATAAAATATAAGACAGGATTGACAGAAAGTTCAATAATAATAGCAACAAAAGATCAAATATAAGGATAAAAGGTCTTCTGATATACGTAATATCAGATCCATTATTGTCTGAAAAATGGTATTGCATTTTCTGCTCCCGCCATTATAATATTTCGTTTATTCAATCGGCGCAGGGAGCGGTGTACCCTTGCGGGAATCTGGAGCAAGATGGAAACGCCTGCAAAGATGCAGGCATTTACGAATAACAGGATGATTCAGTCAGGAGCGGTTTTATGGTATCCCTTGCAATCGCAGGAATTGATTTGTTCGGAAAAGAGATTCCGTCTTTAGACGATCTGAAAAAATTGTGGCCTCTGGTCAACTCAAGCGAACGAACTCGCGCAGCAACTCTGGAAAAGTCTCGTCAGCATAAAGATCCTCTGGCAGCCGGACTGGGGCTGCTTTTTTGCGGGCAGGCAAAGGAGGCCGTGGAAAAACTGGAACAGGCCGCAGACTGTGCCGTCAAACATATTGGTCTGGGACATGCCTACCGCCAACTAAGAGAATTTGACAAATCTCTGCGGGAACTGGACAAAGCCGCCAGGAAAAATGCCGATGCCATGATGACCGCGATGGAAAAGGCCTCCACGCATCGAGCGGCGGGCAATTTGGAGGCCGCTGAAAAGGAACTGGCTCCCTATACCAACTTTGAAAACGTCAGCGCCGAATATCACTTTCAGCGAGGCAAACTGCTGGATGCGCAGGGAGAATATGAGAAGGCCCTGGCCAACTACCAGATAGCCGTCGATCTGGATCCGTCCCATGCCGAATCCCGATTCGCATTGGCGTACGCCTGTGATTTGCGAGGCGATGAAGAAGCAGCTATTGCTCATTACAATCTTCTGATCAAAATGAATCCGACTCATGTCAGCGCCCTGCTGAATCTGTCGGTACTTTACGAAGACCGGGGAGACTATGAAAAGGCGTCCCATTGCGCCAAATCCGTGCTTCGCTGGCATCCCAATCATCCCAAGGCCCTCCTGTTTTTCAAAGACATCGAAAGTTCCAAAGTAATGATTTATGATGAAGAACGGGAAAAACGGCGGGATCGACAGAGCAAGATCCTGGAGATTCCAATTTCTGATTTTGAATTGTCGGTTCGAAGCCGTAACTGTCTGAAAAAGATGAATATTGAAACAATCGGCGATCTGCTTCGGACCACCGAGTCCGATTTGCTTTCGTATAAAAATTTCGGCGAAACTTCTTTACAGGAAATCAAGAAAATTCTCGAATCGAAAGGACTTCGCCTGGGGATGGCTTTGGAAGATAAGGCCGCCGCCCCCGGCGAAACTGCGATTGCGCAGGGCGCCAGTCAGGAACTGCTGGCCAAGTCCGCGGAAGATCTGGAACTGTCGGTTCGGGCGCGCCGAGCCCTTACGCGGCTGAACGTCAAGACGATTCTGGATCTGATCAACAAGACCGAGGCGGAACTTCTCGGCTGCAAGAACTTTGGCGTGACCAGTCTCAATGAGATTAAGGATAAACTCAGCCAGTTCGGGCTCAGTCTTCGAAAGCTTGATTAAAGTCGAATTGGCCGGTCCCAAGCAAATCACTCTGCGGACTGACAAGCGGAGTACAACTATACCCAGGCCTGCGGCAAACAGAAAGAAACGGCTGTGGGCCTGTTTGGTTTGCCTGGGTCTGTTGACCGGCTGTGCCAAGCGCCCGCAGGCGACCGTGACCAGCGGGATAGAAGACCCGGAATCGTCCTGGATTCGAGTATTGCTCTTTGGCAACCTGAATGAATGTACCGTGTACAGCTATGGCGGTCTGATGGTAGAGGATCGCGCCATGGGAGCGACGGCCTGGTTTCCCGAGTCGGACCAGGATCTTACTATTGCCCTTCATGAGGGTCGTTTTCAAATCGGCGATCACCTGTTTAACGGGGATCTGCTGATCCGAACCCAAACGCCTTTTGTGTTCAGCATAAATGGGTCTGTGTTTCGCGGCCATATCCGGCTTTTGCGGAATGAAGAGGGAACCTCTTTTTCGGCGATTAACCAGGTGCCCCTTGAATCGTATCTTTGCGGGGTAATCCCATCCGAGATGCAAAGCTACTGGGAACCGGAGGCGCTGAAGGTTCAGGCGATTGCCGCCCGCACATATTGCCTGTATGTTAAAAATCGGTTTGGTCAAAACCGCCCCTGGGACTTGAAAAGAACGCAGGCCCATCAGGTTTATCGAGGACTTGCAGCGGAAACAACGACCACAAATGAGGCGGTGTTTCAAACAGAGGGGCTGGTGTTGATCTGTCCGGATGCCGATGGAAAACAGACATTGTTTCCGGCGTATTACAGTTCCTCCTGCGGCGGACATACCGAAAACAGCCGGTTTGTGTTTGGCGATCAGGTTCCCGCTCTGGAAGGCGTGTCCTGCCCTTATTGCAGGAAAACCACACGGTCGGAGTATTATTACTGGTCAGGGCTGTTTTACTCAAAAGAAGAGATAAATCGGCGCCTGATGGAAAGGTATCCCTCTTTGGCTACGCTGGAAACTATCGATCGGATTGAACCGGCCCGACAATCTGAAGGCGAGCGCATTACCCTGATCCGTTTGATCGGCAAGAATGGAAATATCGGTTTTCTCCGAGGAGAAGATTTCCGCCTGGCGCTGGATCCCAGCGGACGAAAGATCAAAAGCGCGATTTTTTCGCTTCGGACCAGCCCAAAAGGATACGAATTTGTAAACGGGCGCGGCTTTGGGCATGGGGTGGGCCTCTGCCAAAGCGGAGCCCAGGGAATGGCCCGTCTGGGAAAGACCTGCGAGGAAATCTTAGAGTATTATTATCCGGGGAGCCGTCTGGTGCGGATAACGAAAACGCCATGAACGCATTTGATATCAAAACGGCCGACAATGGATCGTCGGGACGGGTGGGCGCTCTGCGAACCGGTCATGGAACAGTCCAGACGCCGGCGTTTATGCCCGTGGGCACTCGCGGGTGTGTGAAAGGGATTTTGCCTGATCAACTGCGGCAGACCGGAGCCCAGATAATGCTTGCCAATACATACCATCTGCTGCTTAGGCCGGGCGTGGAAGTCGTGGTAGCCATGGGCGGTCTGCATCGCTTTACGGGATGGGATGGACCGATTTTGACCGACAGCGGCGGTTTTCAGGTCTTTTCCTTAAGCGAAATAAATACCATAACTGACGATGGCGCAGAGTTTTACAGCCCTTACGATGGCGCCAAAATTTACCTCGACGCCGCCCGA
>JAKJEN010000040.1:10265-18267 GCA_022705405.1 Planctomycetota bacterium
GGATGAAGACGGCGTGGAATTTGCCAGCCACATTGACGGCAGCCCGTTCCGCCTGGATGCCAAGACCGCCACGGGAATTCAGAATCGGCTGGGGGCAGACATCATTATGTGCTTTGATGAATGCACGCCTTACCCCTGTGAATTTCAAAAGGTCGAGCAGGCCGTGGAACGGACAATCCGCTGGGCGCAGCAGTGCAGGGAAGCCCATGCAAATCCGCAGCAGATGCTGTTCGGAATTGTCCAGGGAGGCGTAGTTCAAAAACTTCGAAGCCGCTGTTTGGAGGCCTTGATCCCGATGGAGTTTGATGGATATGCCATCGGCGGACTGAGCGTCGGGGAGGGACATGAGGCGATGATTGAAACGGTGGAATATACGGCTCCGCAGCTGCCGGAGGGAAAGCCCCGATATCTGATGGGGGTGGGAATGCCGGCGGATATCGTGGCGGCGGTGCGGGCCGGCGTGGATCTGTTTGACTGTGTTCTGCCGACCCGCAACGGCAGGAACGCTTACGCTTTTACGGAAAGCGGATCCATCCGGCTGCGAAATAACGCACTGATCGGCGATCCGGAGCCGATTGAACGGGATTGTCCGTGCCTTGCCTGCCGAAAATTTTCAAGGTCGGCGATCCGTCATTTTTTTAATGTCGGTGAAATGTTAGGGCCGATCCTTGCGACGATCCATAATTTAACGTATTATCAGCGGCTGATAAGCCAGATTCACCGTCGAATTGGAGACGGTACATTTGGCGACTGGTCGAAGGAATTTATCGAAACTCATAAAAATCAGGAAAAATCGGAATTCATAAACCCCTAATGGGAAGGAAATGCGATGTACTCAATCTGGATACTGGCCGCCGGTGAACCGGCCTCAGAAAACACGGAAGTTTTAACGATGGAGCAGGTCGAACAAAAGACCCAGACTATGACCCAGGCCCCGGACTCTCCGCCGGCAGGAGATCTGGCAGACAAACCCGGCGCTGCCAAGCCCAACCCCTGGGTTCAAATACTTCCCCTCGTTGTCATTTTCGCAGTGATGTATCTGCTGCTGTTCAGAGGTCCGCGCCGTAAGCAGCAGGAGCACCAAAAGATGGTTTCCTCGCTGAAGAAAAATGATCGGGTACGGACGATCGGAGGAATTTACGGAACTGTAATTGAAGTTCGTCCGGATGACATCATCCTGAAAATTGACGAAAACAACAATACCAAAATTCATGTTATTCCGTCTGCGATTGGAACAGTCCTGTCGGAAGAGAAAAAATAATTTCAATAGATGGTATAAAACTCGAACTTAGGAATCGACTATGAACAAAAATCTGATCTGGAAACTGCTTTTGATCGCAGGGTTGACAATCCTGGCCGTATGGGTAGTGTACCCGCCCCAGGAAAAACTTAAACTGGGCCTGGACCTGGCCGGCGGAACCAGTTTGGTGTACGAAATTGACACCACAGGCCTCACAGCGGAAGAACGCAAAGGGTTAGCCGAGAGCATGATTCCCATATTGCTCAAACGAATTGACCCGACGCACATGGCCAATGTTGTGATGCGCCCTCAGGAGGACACCCGCATCGAGATTCAACTGCCGGTTTCCAGCCCGGAATCCCAGCGAAAGCGAAAGGCCTTTGAAGACGCCATGCAGTCGCTGGAGCAGGAAAATATCAATCTGCTTCAGATTAAAAAGACGCTCTCGATGGAACCGGCTGTGCGAGAGGCCAAACTGAATGAGTTTGCCAGAAATAATCCGGATCGCCTGGCGGTTCTCAAAACCGTAGCCGAGGTGTATGATCAATTATCCAGCCGACAGAAGCAGAGGGATGAAACGGCCTCTGCGATGGAGGCCCTTCTTTCGCCGTTTGAAAAAGAAGGAGTCGATCTGAGCACAATTCGTTCGAATATACCAATCTGGGCCGACCAAACGCCCGAACGTCGTACGGAGGCAATGACCGGATTTGTAAAATGGGCCCGCCCGGCCGAACCGGCAGCGGAGGCCCTGACAGAAGGCCAGCAGACCCTGCTGAAGGCCTTGCAGGAATATCTGGGGTTGTATGACCGCTGGTCCGAGGCGGTCAATGAACTGACCCAGCCGGAAAACGGGCTGAACGCGAAATGGAATCGGGCGGTTGCGGATCTGAACCAGCTGAATCTGAACATGAAAACGCTGCAGGATTTGCTGGAACTTCCGGCCAATTCCATCAAACGGAAAGAGGCCCTGGATTCTCTGAAAAAACAGTTTGCAGATCGAAATGATAAAATCAGTCAGATTGAGGGGATCTACGAGGAATATCGCAAGGTCGCCGGCACACTGGACGACCCGGAAGATCTCAAACGGATGCTCAAGGGCTCCGGGGTGCTTGAATTTCGAATTCTCCCAACGGCGGGAGACGGGGTGACAAACATGGAAGAGATTGGCGCCTATGTCGAAGCCCTTCGGCTGAAAGGTCCGCGACAGGCGCCCGACAATCGATACATTTGGATTGAAATCGAAAATCCGGGCGCATGGCCGCCGGGAAATGGAATCGTAGGAGAGTTTGGAGATAAGAAGTTTATCCTGGCCAGCAACCAGCCGAAGGAAACGATGCTCCATACCACGGACAAGAAATGGAAACTGCGTCGGGCCTATCCGACTCGGGACGAAAAAGGGCTGCGCTCGATTGGTTTCTCGTTTAACCAGGTCGCTGCAAATATGTTCTTCAATCTGACAAAAAATAATTTGAAGCGGCCGCTGTGCATTATTCTGGACGATCATGCGTTATCGGCCCCGACAATCCGTTCGGCCATCAGTTCATCCGGCGTAATCGAAGGTTCTTTCTCTCCTACCGAACAGACTGATATGGTCAATAAATTAAATGCCGGCTCATTCCGCGCCAAATTGTCGGATGTGCCGATTTCCGAAAAGACCATCGGACCGCTGCTGGGACGAGATAATCTGGATAAGGGGATTCGCGCCGGTTTTCTCAGTCTTGTTCTGGTGACCCTGTTTATGTTTGTGTATTATCTGTTGTCCGGCGCAATCGCCGACGTTGCCCTGGTCCTAAACATTCTTTTTGTCCTAGCGGCTATGGCCGCTCTGAATGCCACCTTTACCCTGCCCGGCATCGCGGGCTTAATCCTGACTATTGGAATGAGTGTCGATGCCAATGTGTTGATTAACGAGCGAATACGGGAGGAGCAGAAACGGGGATCTTCGGTACGGGCTGCGATCGCCAACGGATACGGACGGGCCTTTCGGGCGATTTTTGACTCCAATCTTACGACGTTTGCCACGGCCCTGATTCTGCTGATGGTGGCTTCCGAAGAAATCAAGGGATTTGCTATCGTAATGATGCTGGGCCTTATCGCGAATATGTTTACGGCCCTGTTTATAACTCGCTTTATCTTTGACTTTCTCATCAGCCGGCGTCTGCTGGATAAGCCGTTGACGATGTTTGGGATGCTGCAGAGTTTCCAGGTAAACTGGATGGGGCTTCGGCCGCTGTTTCTGGTTGTATCCGGAATCCTGTTCATCGGCGGCCTGACGGTCTTTTTTACGCGCGATGAAGCCGCAAACAGTAAATACGATATCGAATTTACCGGCGGCACCAGCGCCCAGATCGATTTGCGACCGGGCACGGCCTACACCCGTAAAATCGTGGAAGACAAATTTCATGAATACGCTGAATCGATCGGAAACAGAGCTCTTGCGGCCGCCCGTGTGCACAGCATCGGCGAAAGCGGCCTGCAGTATGAAATAAACACGACCGAAACCAATCGAACTGCGGCGCTATTTGATTTGGCTGAATCCGGGCAAACCGTAATGGCAGTAACAGAGGCCGTCCAGTCGGCCGCCAGGAATCTGCATCAGTCATTGCCGTCGCTGGAGATTACTCAGATCAACGGGCAGCGTTTTCGGCTGTCTACCAGTCGGGTCAATACCGCTCTGGTAGAAGAAGTTCTAACAACGGCTTTTGGAAATAAGATAACAATTTCGGAAATAAAGGTAGATGAGATTGTCAGCGAGGCAATCCGTGCCGCCTTCAAAGATCTGCTGGCCATCAAGGAAGATCTTAAGCCGCATATTATTTCCAGTCATGAAATTTCTTCCAATATCCCCGAACTGGCCGATTATGCCGGCGGCATCCAGATTCACATCAAACTGGCTTCGGCCATATCCGCCGGCGAGATACGAACTCGAATTGATGATTTGAAGTTCAAGCGGGACATGCAGGGGCTGCATTCATACCCCTTCCAGCTGCTTCAATCTAATCTGACTGAGATGCCGGATGAGCAGACGACCCAAGATTTTATTTATGTCAGCGTTCATCCGGAGGCGGCGTTCCGGGCGTTGTCAGAAGAAGAACGCACACAATACAGAGAGAATGAAACCACGCGTCTGCTCAGCGCCCTTTCGATTGAAAGTTCGCTGTCCCGGGTGACACAAATTGATCCTTCTATCGGAGACGAGGCCAAGGCGCGGGCTTTGCTGGCGATTGGCTTGTCCCTGGTTGCGATTGTGCTGTATATCGGATTCCGGTTTGGAACGGCTCGGTTCGGCATTGCAGCGATTATCGCTCTGGTGCACGATGTGTGCATCACGCTGGGGCTTGTGACCGCTTGTACGTATATTGCCCCGACGGCGATCGGAAAGGCCCTGGGTATCGGCGATTATAAAATCAATCTGGAGATGATCGCCGCCTTTTTAACCCTGATCGGATACTCTCTTAATGACACGATTGTGGTGTTCGATCGAATTCGCGAGAATCGCGGCAAGGGAACAGAGTTGACCCCCAAACTGATCAACGACAGCATCAATCAGACTTTGTCCCGAACGATCCTGACATCGTTTACAACGCTGATCGCGATTTTGTGCATGTATATCTGGGGCGGAACAGGGCTGCGAGGATTTACATTTATTATGCTGTTTGGAATCCTGATCGGCACCTATTCGTCCATTACAATTGCCTCGCCAATTCTGCTTCTGGGATATCGCAAAAAAGAAGCGGTTTAGCTCTTCGCGTAAAGTAATCTAAATCATTCAAAAAGGCCGCTGCAAATCAGCGGCCTTTTTTGATTTCTCTTCAGATTTGCACAGATCTTAAAAACGGATGGAATACCGCACTCCAACGGCAATCGGTTCCTCAATCCAGCTGCTTTTATCAGGATGGGGCTTCTTATAGCCGGAGGAATAGGAATAGCGTTTGCTATCGCCAACTACCGGGATATTTTGCACATAAAAGGTCAAGTCGGCGGATTTACTGATATGATAACTCAGCGAAAGGTTGGCCATGATTTCAAGATCATACGCATTATGATCCTTGACATCCCGAATCCGAGCCGGAGTTCCGCCGGCTCTTTGAAGGGCTTCCAAACCGTCCTTGCACCCTTCAAATCCCCAGAGTGTTTTTAAATCCCCATGCAGGGTAAGTTTGCCGTCCATAAAGCTTATATTTGCATACAGTTTTGTGGCATGGTTTGGCCAGTTATTTAAATCGTTGCCCTTGCCGGTAATAATGACTCCAGAACCGGCATCCACATAATAATCGGAATAGCTGATCCCGGACGCCTGAATGGACGGATCTACCTCCCAATCCAGCTGCTTGACAAAAGAATGATTAATTCCCAGATTTAAGTTCTCTTTTTTGTAATCCGCTTCTACTTCCAGTCCGATGGTTGTCAGCGTTCCGTTCGGTGCGCTTCGCCGTTCATTCCAGTCCCAGGCAATAACGGCGTTTTTATTGAAAAATGTTGAGAACTGATAGGCCAGATTCTCTGACGCATTGCCTGAATAGATCAACTCATAGGTGTCCAGTTTTTCGGGCTGGTTGGACATACCCATCTCATGGCTCATGTACAATTCTTCCTGGGTGTTCATACGAACTGAACGCTGCGCAATAAATTTGAGATATTCCTTGTCTCGCAGCTGGTAAATCCAGGCGAAACGGGGCGAAAACATATAATCCGTATAATCATGCTTATCGATACGGGCGGACCAGAGAGTGCTCATTTGAGGGCCGTGTTTGAGATTGACCTCGCCGAGGAACGCATAGGTTCCCGTTTCCCAACCCTTGCCGACTGCAAAATACTTGCTGCTGGTATTGTCGATCATACCTTCCCCGGTTCCATAGGCATCGGAAGAAGGGCCGCTGATGATTCCGTCGGCCAGTCGCAAACCTTCGTTTTTATCTTTGCCCCAAGCGGGTCGAATCATATCATAACTATATTCAAAACCAACAGCGGCCTTCATCCAGTCATCCTTGGGATCATAATTCAGCATAAACCGGCTGAAGTATTCCCACTCGGACCAGATCCATTTAATATTCTGCAGATTGTCTTTGTCGTTTTCTATGTCTTTGTGCCACTTTTCGATATTATGCACATCGATCGAACTGATTCCAAACGTAGACTTCAAAAAGAGTTCCTCGGTAAGCGAGGTCTGGTTTTCGAGGGCAAACTGAAAATACCGGAAACGGGCCTGGCGAAAATCCTTGTACTTTTCATTAAAGAGATATTTGGTCCCGCCGGAACCCTGGGCCAGTTGTGAAGAAGAATTTGCATACCGAGCCCAAAACCGCCAGGAATCTTTAAAATGAAGATCGACCAGCGCCTTTACCTGCGGCTCATTGAAAAAATCATTCATATAGGTAAAAGGCGGCTTGGGCCGGTAGGGGGAATTGGGTTTTCCGTCTACATAGCCGCTTCGGGTGGCGTTTTCCACGCCGAATAAATCCGGTTTAACACCGTCTGTGTGGACTACGCTGAAATAACTATAAAGAGAATATTTTTCTGAGTCCAAACCATAACTGATATAATTGCCGATGCTGTTGTATTTGTTCCAGAAAGTTCCGCCCAGTTCGACGCCGAGATGATCCTTGGCTTTTTTTGTGGTGATATTGATAACGCCTCCAATTGCACCGGGGCCATAGGTGACCGAGCCGGGCCCTCGAATAATCTCGACCCGCTCGATGTCATTCATATCCCAGTTAAGCAGTTCCAACCGAATCCCATAATGAGATTTGATATTGACATTTATTCCGTTAACATTGATCAGGAATTTATAAGGCCGATCGGCGATAATTCCCCGTATCCCGAGGGTCGGGCCTATGCTGTGGTTCATGTAAATGGCGCCGGGGACATAGATTTCTATCAAATCCAGCAGATTGCGTGCGGGAGTTCGTGCGATGTCTTCGGCCGTAATGACCGTCACACTGGCCGGCACTCTCCGCGGATCTTTTTCAGTAATCGAAGCGGGAACGATGATTTCGATATCCATCAATTGAGCCAAAGACAAATCAAACAGACCCTTAGTTTCCGCGGTTGTATCTGCGAATGTGTTTACTGAGAGAATCCATAAGAATGTTAAAAAGAATGCCTCGAGTCGACCGTGAGACTGCTTGAGTATGGTTTTCATTTATTTGACTCCTTTGTTTTCCTGTCTGCAATTAACTATCTTCTGCAAAAGTACTTACAAAAAATGCATCGGCATCTTTTCCGGACGGATCAACTAAAGAGGTTAAATTTTGTAGAAAAAAATATAATTTAGGAATATGCAAAGATGCTTTTCGATTATAAATAATGTAAATCTTTAGAATACAAGGACTAAACGGCGCTGTATGAGACTTATTCCCGATTTTTCAATTTATCAAATATATAAATAAATATCTAAAACGGACCTTGTAAAAGCGCAATACCGGTCGCCCTCCGGGTTCCCTCCGTTCCAACCGCGGCATTAACCGGCGATATGTCGACCTTAAAAGAACCTCTTTTCTGTCTCGACAATGGGTAGGGGTTATTCGATAAGTGGGGTAAGCGGGCGATTCATAAAGTCAACGGAGTGTAAAATGCGGAGCTTGGGTTCCGAATACAGCCTATATCGATATAGGCATTTACGGTTGGGGATTTCTTGGATGGTATCTGATTGCTCAAAAAGACAGACTATCCGGGCAATGGAAATCACAAGGCGTACATGTTGAATATAGTGGTAAATGGGTAACCACATAACAGATCATATTATCGCATTTGAGGTCCGAA
>JAKJEN010000041.1:0-14441 GCA_022705405.1 Planctomycetota bacterium
CAAATCCTGACCGCACACCGCGGCATCCTCTGGGCGCAAATTACCACCCGCGGCAGGAGCGCCCACGGCTCTATGCCGCATCTGGGGCTGAACGCCATTGAAAAAATGAGCCCGCTGCTCGGCCGGTTGTTCGCCTATTCGATCCGGCACACGCCGCATCCGCAATTGGGCGCCTGCACGATGAGCATTAATCAAATTCACGGCGGGACGGGAACCAATATCGTGCCGGATACCTGCAGCGTCCAACTGGACATCCGCACATTGCCGGGCCAGGCGCCGAAACAAATCCTTGCGGATCTGCAAACCTTGCTCCGCCGGCAAGCAGCGGACGATCCGCAATTTTCCGCCGAGATGTCCGTCCTGCGAAGCGTTGGGGCGCTGGAAACAGATCCAAACAGTCCTTTTGTGCAGGCCATTTGCCGGGCAACTGAAATTGAAGAGACGAACGCTGCCATCTTTACAACAGACGGCCCGCATTTTCTCCCGCTGGCCAAAGATATCATTCTCTTCGGCCCCGGCAGCCCCGATGCCTGCCACAAGAACGATGAATCCATTGAGATCGCCCAACTGCAAAAGGCCAAAGATCTCTACGGCCGGATCATCCGCGCCCTGCTTATTGCGTAGGGCAATCTGCTTTCTTCCGACGCTTTAAACAAAAAAAGGCAAGGCCTGTGACGACCTCGCCCTGGATATTTGCCTTGCCGAAACTCTTACTGGGCGGCCTGCTCGGCGGGTTTGTATTTTCGCCGCTGCGGCTTGACTACAAGACCGTTTCGAATGGCCTTGGCGCTGACCGTCAGCCGGGTGACTTTTCCATCCACAACCGCCCGCACCTTCTGGGTGTTTGGTTTGAATTTTCGTTTGGTAATGCCGGTGACTTTCTTGCCGACGCCGCCCAGATACTTGGCTTTACCGCGACGGGCAATGCTGCGGCCGCTGCGTGTCTTCTTGCCTGTAAAATAACATACTCGTGCCATCACAAAACTCCCAAAAAGCTTTTTCCGGCCGCACTGGACGGAACCTTTGTTCTTTTCGCTTCACGTAAAGCCGTATAAATATAGGCATAGTTGTCGATTTTGCAAGGGTTTAATTCAAATTTTCATAAAAATCCTCTAATTTCACTCTCAAGGCCGTTTTTTCTTGATTTTAACGCCTGATTGCCTACCTTTAGGGCCATGCAAAAGGGAGCCATAAAAGAGCCAAAACGGGTCTTGATTACGGGCTGCTCAAGCGGTTTTGGTCTGCTGACCGCCGTGGAGGCGGCGAAAACCGGACTTGAGGTGGTTGCCACCATGCGAAATCTCGATAAGGCAGGTCCGCTTAGGGAGGCCCTTGCAAACGCAGGGGCTGCGGTACAAATCGAACAACTGGATATCACGGATGCTCAGTCTGCCGCACACGCCGGCGAAAAATTCGGTCCGATTGATATTCTGGTCAATAACGCGGGGATTCTCATCGCCGGTTCGTTTCTTGACTTGACCGAGCCGGAGTGTCAGCGCGTGTTTGAGACCAACTATTTCGGCATTGTTCGACTGACTCGCGCCCTGGCCGCCGGGATGATCCAGCGCCGCAGCGGCCGCATCATTAATATCGCATCGCTGGCCGGACTGGTCGGCCATCCGTTTAACTCGGCCTATGCCGCCAGCAAACACGCCCTTATCGGTTTTACTCAGTCCATTCGCGTCGAATTGGCGCCCTTCGGCATTGAGGTTGTCTGCGTCGAGCCGGGCTATCACAAAACCGAGATCATTCGTTCCAACGCCAATCAGTCCGTGAATTTTTATGACCGCTCCAGTCCTATGTTTGAATGGAACCGGGGGTTTCTGCGAGCGATGTTCGATGAGATCATTCCTCGTGCAGGCCAGCCGCAGCATGTCGTCGATCGGATCGTGAAAATAATGACCTGCCCAAAACCCAAAGCTCATTACACTATCGGCAAGGATGCGGCCTTTGCCATGACATGCAAATATCTGGGATTGTATCCCTGGCTGGAAAAACAGGTGATTCGCAAAATTCGGAAATATCGGCGGATTGAAAATCGGCGCGAAGGCGAAAAGCAAAATCGGCGCAAACAGAAACAGGTCGTCCAATCTTCCGGTTCGGGGCAATCGGGCAAAGGCAGAAATTTGATTCTGTGACTGAAAGGGCTTTTTCAATGGCGTATCAACCGGCTGAAAATCGATATACCCTGACGCCTTACAAGGCCTGCGGCGCAAGCGGTTTGAAACTTCCCGCCATTTCGCTGGGGTTGTGGCACAACTTTGGCGGTGTGGACGATTTTGAAACGGCGCGACAGATGCTCATCACCGCCTTTGATAACGGCATCACTCATTTTGATTTGGCCAACAACTACGGTCCGCCGGCCGGTTCGGCTGAATCTAATTTCGGCAAAATCCTTAAATCCGATCTGGCCGCTTACCGGGATGAATTGGTCATCTCTTCCAAAGCGGGCTATTTTATGCGGCCGGGCCCCTACGGCGACGGCGGCTCGCGAAAATATTTGATTTCGAGTCTGGATCAGTCCCTTCGTCGAATGGGGCTGGATTATGTCGATCTTTTTTATTCGCACAGACCGGATCCCAATACTCCGATTGAGGAGACCTGCGGCGCTCTTGACCAGATCCTTCGTCAGGGGAAAGCCCTTTATGCGGGCCTGTCCAACTACAGCGCCGAGGGCACACGGACGGCCTTTCGGATTCTGGAAAGCTGCGGGCACCGGCTTGTTATCCACCAGCCCAAATATTCCATGCTTGTGCGCGATATTGAAAGCAATGGACTGCTGGAGACGCTGGGCTGCCTGGAGGTCGGCTGCATTGTCTTTTGTCCGCTGGCGCAGGGTCTGCTGACCGATAAATATCTCAAGTCGATTCCGGCGGATTCACGGGCGGCCAAGCCGCACGGTTTTCTCAAGAAGGAAGCCGTCACCGAGACGCTTCGCGCCAAACTGATTAAACTCAACGATCTTGCCGACCAGCGCGGCCAGACGCTGGCCCAGATGGCCCTTCAGTGGGCTCTGCGGGATGGGCGGGTCACTTCAGCGCTGATCGGCGCCAGCCGGCCGCAGCAAATCCTTCAGAATCTAAAAGCCCTTTCGGGTCCGGCCTTCAGCACAGACGAATTATTTCGGATTGATACAATCCTTAAAATCTCATAAAACTGCGGGAATAAACAATGCCAAGAAAAACAATCTCCGCTTTATTCCTCTATCTTGCTTTGGCCTGCCTTGTGTCCGGCTCAACAGGCGCAACGATTGAAATTCAATGTCCGCAAAGCCCCCGGGTTCAGTATGCCGTCCAGCGTCTGAACCGGGCTTTGAAAGAGAATGCGGATTTTCGGATCGTATTGCAAAAGGACTCCTCTCTGCAAAAACCCGAACATTTCACGATAAAAAAACCATCGGGCGGTCCGCTGACCATCTGCGGCAGCGACGACTCCGGCCTCCTCTACGGCTGTCTTGAACTGATCGACCGCATCCAGGCGGAGGGTCGTCTGTCGGATTCGTTTGAGGCAGCCGATGGACCGGTCTTCAAACTTCGCGGCCCCTGCATCGGTATGCAGAAGACCTATATGTTAAAAGAATTTGGGGAATATAACTACCCGTACACTCCGGAGTTATTCCCGTTTTTTTATGATCGAAAGGAGTGGATTGAGTACCTGGATATGCTGGCCGACAATCGGATGAACACTCTGTACTTATGGAACGGTCATCCGTTTTCTTCGCTGGTTCGCCTGCCCGACTATCCGGAGGCGCCGGATGTCTGTGAAGAAACGTTCAGACAAAATCAGGAAACCTTTCATTTTCTGACTGCCGAGGCGGACAAGCGAGGCGTCTGGATTGTGCAGATGTTCTACAATATTCATATCTCCAAAAATCTGGCAGAAAAGTACGGCATCCAGCCCTTACAGAGCCGCCCGGACGATCGGCTCAGCGATTATACCCGCAAATCCATCGCCTCCTTCGTTCAGGAGTACCCCAACGTCGGTTTGCTTGTCTGTTTGGGCGAGGCCCTGACCCGGCACAAAGACCTCTGGCTGCGCGATGTAATCATCGCCGGCGTTCGAGAGGGTATGAAACAGGCGGGCCTGAAGACTGAGCCGCCGCTGATTATCCGTCAGCACACGATGGACGACGACGCCCAGCAGATTATCGGCGCCGGTCTTGAGGCCTACTCCAACCTGTACACCATGATGAAATACAACGGAGAGGCCCTCACGACCGATCAGCCGCGCGGCCCGTGGGCGCAACTCCATCAGCGTCTGAGTCAAATCGCCGGCAATCATATTTCCAATGTCCATATCCTGGCCAATCTTGAACCCTTCCGCTATGGCGCCGTACGCTTTATCCAAAGCTGCACCCAGGCCATAAGCGATATCCATCGCTGCAACGGTCTTCATCTGTATCCGCTGGCCTACTGGGACTGGCCTCTGTCGCCGGACAAAACAGATCCGGCTCTTCGGCAGATCGATCGCGACTGGATTTGGTTTGCCGCCTGGGCAAGGTATGCCTGGAATCCCTACCGCGATCCTGTGAAGGAAGACCTTTATTGGACCGATCAGATCGCCCTCAGATACGGCTGTTCGAAAGAAACCGCCTCGCTGATTCTGGATGCCTATAATCAATCCGGCCGGTGCGCCCCCGCACTCCTCCGCCGATTCGGCATCACCAACGGGAATCGTCAGACTCTATCGCTGGGCATGACGCTGGACCAGCTTGTTCGTCCGAATCATTACAATCTCTTTCCGCGCCTGACGGATTCAGACAGTCCGGAAGGCGAACGTCTGCAGGACTTCGCGGAAAAAGAATGGAAAGGTCTGCCTCATATTGGAGAGACGCCTGTGCAGGCGATGGAGGAGGTTCTGCTTGCCTCTCAGAAAGCAGCCGACGCGATGGCATCGGCCGTCGGCCGCGTATCTCAAAACAAGGAGGAACTGGGCCGTTTAAAAAATGACATCGACTGCATTGGCGCAATGAGCCGATTTTATGTACTCAAAGCCCGATCGGCGATGTCGATCCTGCGATATGGACACAGCCGCAGGATAGACGATTTAAAAGAGGCCGAAGGTTTTCTTGGCCTAAGTCTGGAGGCCTATCGCATATTGACCCAGCTGACCGAAAATACATACCGCTATGCGAACTCACTGCAGACCGGTACCCGAAAGATTCCTTTCAACGGCGCCGACGGCGCTTTTAAGCACTGGGTCGATTGCCTGCCGCTGTATGAGATGGAATGCCGGCGATTTTCCGAAAGAATCCAAACACTTCAATCCGGCAGTCCGGATCCGAATCTGTTGGAAGACAGTTTCGACAAGGCCCTCGACCGGCTTTTGGCCGGACTTACAGAAGCGAGTAAATAACGAAACGATAAAACAGGAAGATATTGAAGGGCAAAGAGGGATTGCCGTCAATTCACAAGGATATTATTGCCCAGCGTCCAGATGCCAGTCATACGAAATCATTTTAAAGGTACAGGGATTGCTCTCTATAAATTCAATATCTTTTTGTGGAATGTATTTTGCCAGGAAATTCAGCCAGCAGCGCTGCAGATCCGGATAGTCCCGAAATTTCTTGATAGTCGCAAACTCGGAGGCCAGAAACGTGGCTCGCTTGGTTTGAAACAGAACTGACAGAGAGATGGTTTTATTCGGCTGATCCAACTGATAGCCGATCGGATTTTCCAGATAGAGGCGGACCTGCTTATCCAACTGCTGATCCAGATTTTCGGCTCGGTAGGCCTGGCGGCGCTGTCGTCCGCCGCCCAGACTGGCGTTGGAAAGGGCAAAACAGATCCGCGGATCCTGCGTTCGGTTAAGCAGAAATTCCTGCTCAATCTCCTCGAGGTTGTATTGGAGGCCCTGTACCCAAAAGTAGTTTTTGGTCCAGGGATTGGAGATCTGCATGATGCTGTCGTTTGGATAACGGATCATATACCACTTGGGCTGGATGGGATAATTATCCACGATTAACTGGAGGATACAGAGATTATAGACGTTGATCCAGAAGGCGGTCTTTCCTTCAATACTCAGGGACATCAGGTGCAGGGGATCAATCTCTCTCATCAGCCGCATGACCGGCAGCAGATCGGCCCGGCTGCGGCGCAGGGCAGCGTACTGAACCAGCCCTTCGTTCGTGACATAGGAAGAAAAAATCTTATCGCAAATATCAAAAAATTCCGGCAGACGGGAATCGGGATTTTCTTTGAGGGGATTTGCTAATTCGGTATTCCCTGTCTCATTGTCTCCCTTTATTGAATTGGGGTCCTGAAGAACTTCGGGTCCTTTTTTTTCCGCAGCGGCCGGATGATTTGGGTCTGTCTGATTGTTGTGACCTCGAACCTGTCTGAGCGAACCAAACCACACCGCCCCGAGAATTACTGCGATTAAAAAAATTGAAAAAAATCTCGTTTTCTTCATCCATTAAGCCCGTTATTTAAGAAATTAAAAGTTATACGGTATCTGGACGGTTCTGGTCTTTCAATGATATTTTTTGGAATAAAACCACAACAACTATATAAAATACTCTAATTCTGATAAAACCGTTCAAATCATTTGCCGCAAAGCGGCCGGACACTTCCTATTTCGGTCGAAAACAAAGGGTCCGTAAATTAGATTCCACTTGTTTTTTTAAGATAATTATATACAGAAAAATTATCGGACTTCTCTTTTTTATAAGGGTTTGTGGGTTTGCTTTTTGCCGTTTAATCTTGACAGGTTCAAAACGGACGGTTATCTTTTGCGTCTCTTACCTGTGAAATTTGGATAAACTTGAAATTATTGGCAAGGGAATAAGCAGATGAAATGGGTCCCTTTATTCTTTTTTGTGCTTTTTTCAATCGTTCCGGTTTTTGGCGTAGTTCCGACTCAGGCGATCACGGCCGTGCGCGAACGAACGGAGGCCAGTTCGGCACAATTGTCGGATGCGGATAAGGCAGAAATCAATAAATTCATCCTGTCGGCGTTAAACGACCTTTTTCTGAGCAAGACTTCAGAAGAGATGGCCAAAACCCGCCGGCAGATCTTTGAACAAAAAGGAACCAAGAATTTGAGTTTATACGCCACGGCCTATATTACCCTGCTCCGGGATCAGTTGAAAACCTCCGCCTATGCCGATATTCAGCGTATGGAGGATCCTGTTCAGAAGTTGATGGTACGGCGAAATCTGATTATTCTGGTTTCTGAGCTGAAAAGTCTGCTGCTGACTGAGTTTGGAGCCGCTCAAGTTGAGGACCCGGATGCTGTGATTCGGTACTGGGCGGTTAAATCTCTGACCAATCCTTCTTTGCTCCAGCAATTGAATTCCGAGGTAACAGGGGATCAGGAAGCGGCCAATCAGATTTATGAAAAATTGCAAACGGTGATAAAAAATGAGCAACTTCCGGAAATTCTTGTTTTGGCAGCTGAGTTTGGTTCCGGCTGGAAGGACGGCCGCTCAGCGGAACTGCTGGAGCAGTTGGCAGATCGTCGGATCGCCGAATACACAAACTGCAAAGTGCAAAACGCCTGGCTGGATGAGCATCTCCTAAACGCCCTGGCCGACAAATATCTGGAGCAGAAGCTTCCTGAAGAAAAATCCAAAACCGCCCGCAGATTCGCCCAGATGCTGGCCGTGGTCATGCAGCGCTGGATGCAGAATGAGGCCAAACCCGCCGATCAAAAAGATCTTCCCGTGGACACGGCCTCGCAGCTGGTTACCGTGATGGTAGAAGCCGAAGACCGGATTTTGCCGCGTCTGGAGATTACGGCCGTCGGCATCCGGAAGACTCTTGAACGCGGCGGCAGTCTTCAGCCGATGTATGATGAATTGTTCGGGGCCCCCGGCCGAACCTCTCTTCTGCCGACCCGCTTGAAATTTGATTATGGTCGAGACGCAGAAGGACGGACCTTGACAGCGCCGCCGATCCTGCCGCCGTGTTCGCCCTCCGCAAGTCAGCAAACCGCCGGCTGAGAAAGTTCAGGTAAACCGGATGTCGGAAACAGTTGAAAGTTCGATTCCCCGTACAGGAGATAGAAACCTGTGAACTCCCGCAAACCGGTCTTGACAGAATCAAACGATCGGTTTGTGACAATGCTGGTTTTGTTTTTCTTTATTATATCGTGCGCTGCGCTGCTGACTTCGGGCTGCTGGAAGAAAACTCCTCCTGATACAGAGGAAATTCTTTTTCAGCAGCGATCCCGGGCCAAGATTCAAACGCTGGATCCCGCCCAGGTCGGCGATGTGCCGACCGACGAAATCTCCCGCGAGTTTTTTGAAACCCTGTATTATTACCATTATTTGAAGCGGCCCTATCAGATGGTTCCGCAATTGGCCGCTGAAATGCCTCAGATTTCAGAGGATGGACGCACGTACATTATCCCGATTCGGCGGGATGTGTATTTTCATGACGATCCGTGTTTTCCTAACGGCAAAGGAAGAAATCTGATCGCCGAGGATTTTATCTACGCCTGGAAGCGGATTGCCGACATCAAAGTGGTCAGCAAAAACTGGTGGATTCTGGACGGCCGTATTCGCGGACTCAATGAGTTTCGCGAGTACACAAAAACCTATCGGCGCGGACAGGCGGACTACTCCCGTCCGGTAGAGGGCCTTACCGCGCTGGATGATTATACCCTGCGAATTCAGTTGATAGATCCCTGGCCGCAGCTGGTTTATATCCTCTCTTATATTTCCACAGCGCCAATGGCCAAAGAAGCGGCGGACTATTACGGCGATGATATCCAAAATCGGGCTGTGGGTACCGGCGCCTATATTCTGAAGGAATGGAGCAAAGGGAGTCATGTTGAGGCCGTTCGCAATCGGCGGTATCGTCAGGACTTTTACCCATCCGAAGGAATGCCGGAAGATATCGATGCCGGACTGCTGGCAGACGCCGGCAAGCCGGTTCCGTTTATTGACCGCATCATCTGGCGCATTGTAGAAGAGGACCAGCCGCGATGGCTGCTGTTCAAGCAGGGGCGGATCGATATCAACTCCATCCCCAAGGACAATTTCGGACAGGCCGTCTCATTTGGTCAAACCCTGACCGAGGATATGAAAAAAAGGGGCATTCGGCTGCAAACCTATATCGAGCCAAACGTGTTTTACCTGGGCTTTAACATGACCGATCCGCTGCTGGGCGGCAACAAACCGCTTCGGTTGGCGATCAATTATTCCATTGATCGGGAAAAGTTCATCGATCTTTTATTCAACGGCCGGGGGATTGCGGCGCATGGCTTTATCTCGCCGGCGATGGCCGACTACGATCCGAATATCTGCGAGCATTCCTACTCCTTTCTGGATCTGGATAAGGCCCGGGCCTGTCTGCAAGAGGCCCAGCAGATTTACGGCGGTCCGATTCCCAAGATTCGTCTGGCCGTTGGGGGAACCGATACAACCTATCGCCAGATTGCTCAATTTTATCAGCGCAATATCCAGGAACTGGGGCTGGAAATCGAGATTGAGTTGTATGACTGGCCGACATTTCTTGAGAAAATGAGAAAAAATCAGCTCCAGATAATCGGGGGAAGCGGCTGGATGGCCGATTATCCGGATACGGAAAATTTTCTTCAGGTCTTTTACAGTAAAAACGCATCCTGGCCCAACAGCACCAATTACGCCAGCGCTGAGTTTGACCGGATCTATGAGGAGGTTCGCTTGATGCCCGATTGCCCTCAGCGCACTCGATTGTATCGTCAGGCCGAACGGATCGTGATGGAGGATTTGCCGGCGGCTTTTGTATTTCATCGCATCGGGTATATCCTTTACCATGACTGGGTGGGAAATTTCAAGCCCAATGCGTATAAAGCCGAATGTATGGGCGGCGGCTTTGCCAAATACTACACCCTGGATAAGGAAAAACGCCGGGCGTACTGGGAGCGATTCAAATGAAAAAGATTTTTCGTATATTTAATTGTTTGAGCGTTTCGGCGCTGATTGTCGGATTCGGCGGGCTGCTTTTCTGCATCAGCTGCGGAAAACAGGATTCGGATAAGGAAAGGCAGAAAGTAATACGCCTGCCTATGCTTACCAAAATCCAGACTCTGGATTGCGGGAATCTGACGGATGTCTATTCGATCAGCATTGCCTCGCAGATCTTTGAACCCCTCTATGATTATCATTATTTAAAACGTCCGTATGAGATAGTCCCTCTGACAGCCGAAGGGATGCCTGAAATCAGCGAGGATCATCTGGTCTATACCATTCGTATCAAAAAGGGAATCTATTTTCAGGACGACCCCTGTTTTCCGGAAGGAAAAGGGAGAGAGCTTAAAGCCGATGATTTTGTCTACGCCATCAAGCGCATTGCGAATATCAAGTTTGTCAGTCAGCGGTGGGTAGATTGGAACGGACGGGTTGTCGGGCTGGATGAATTTCGCGAATTTACGAAGTCCTTTGACAAAGAGCTGGATGTGGACTACTCCGTTGAGGTAGAAGGGCTAAAAGCCCTGAACGATTATACGCTTCAGCTAAAGCTGGTCAAACCCTGGCCTCAACTGCAATGGAATCTGGCGACGGTCGTGACCTCTCCGGTAGCCCGGGAGGCCGTGGAATACTACGATAAAGAGATTATGTATCATCCGGTCGGCACCGGCCCCTACAAACTGAAAATTTGGCAGCAGGGTTTTTTCATTGAACTGGAACGCAATGAAAAATGGCGGACGGAGGTCTATCCTTCTGAGGGGGAACCAGCGGATCTGGAGCAGGGATATTTGGCGGATGCGGGCAAGCCCATTCCTTTTGCAGATCGCGCGGTTTATCGGGTCATCGAAGAGTTTCAGCCGGCGTGGCTGATGTTTTTGCGGGGGGAACTGGATGTAATGCAGGTTTTTAAAGATAATTTTTCACAGGCCGTCGATCCGGCGACCCTAACGGCAACCGCGGAGATGAAAGACCGAGGCATTCGACTGATCATTTATGACGATCCTTCGATCTTTTGGGTAGGTTTTAATATGCAGGATCCGACGCTTGGAAAAAATCCGCCCCTTCGAAAGGCCATCAGCCGCGCTATCAATCGTCAGGCCGCTGTGGATCTGTTTTTTAACGGGATTCATAAAATCGCGTATGGATATCTTCCGCCCGGCCTGGAAGAATATGATCCGAGCATTGTGCATACCGACTACTCGAAATATGATCCGGACGAGGCCCGACTGCTGCTGCGGGAGGCCGAAGCGATACACGGCTCTTCAATTCCCTCCTTGACGATGGCCATACCGGGAACCGGAAATCTGGATCGGCAGATGGGACAATTCATGCAGAAATATCTTGCCGATGTGGGGCTGGATCTGAAAATCGAGTACATGGACTGGCCGACTTATCTGGATGAATTAAATAAGGGAAAACTGCAAATGTTTTTCAGCGGGGCCAGTCCGAGCATTCCGGATTCTCTGGATATGCTGCTGGCTTTTTGCTCCTGGAACTGGGGCTATGGAGGCAATCATTTCTTTTATTCCAACCCTGAATTTGACGCCCTGTTCCGCAAGGCCGAAGTAATGTTTCCAAGCCCTCAGCGCACAGCGATCTGTCGTAAGCTCGAACGGATAATGCTGGAGGACTATCCGGCCGCCTTTATAAATCACCGAGTAGCCATTACGATTGTGCATGACTGGTATCGAAATGCCAAACCCAGCGCCTTTTCTTATAATACATTAAAATACAGATCGGTTGACCCGGATAAAAGAAATGCGTATAAGGATTTGTTGAAAGAGTTAAAAAAGAAAAAGAAATGATTACTTATATCCTGCGACGATTGCTTTATACGATTCCGATTGTCATCGGCGTGCTGCTGCTGACCTTTTTTCTGTTTACAGTTGTCGGGGGCGATATTTCCCAGCAGATTGCCGGAAAAAACGCCGACGCCCAGACAATCGCAGAAATTCGCCATGAATACGGCTTTGACAAGCCCTTGTTCTGGTCCCTCGACAGCCAGTTTCTGGACCATTTCAAAAAAGCGCTGACTTTTAATTTCGGCCGGGCTCTTGATCGTGAAAAGATCAGCGAAAAGATCCTGCGCGGGGTTGGGCCGTCCCTGTCGCTGACGGCGCCGATGTTTTTCGGAACGCTTGCGATTTCCATCAGTTTGTCCCTGCTGGTGGCCTTTGCCCGCGGCACCTGGCTGGATGTGACCGTGGTGGTTTTGTGCGTGGCGGGAATGAGCATTCCCTATCTGAGTTTTATCATCTTCGGTCAATACTTCTTCGCCTATAAGATCGGGGCCTTTCCGATTATGTATATGCCCGAACAATCCATGACTTATAGTTTGGCTCTGCCGATTCTGATCGGAATTGCCGCCGGCCTGGGCGCCAACCTGCGTTTTTACAGAACCGTAATGCTGGATGAAATGAGAAGCGACTATGTGCGAACGGCCTTTGCCAAAGGGCTTTCTACTCCCAAGGTACTGTTTAAGCATGTCCTGAAAAATGCGATGATTCCGATTATTACCAATGTGGTTCTGGTAATTCCGTTTCTGGTGCTGGGTTCGTTTCTGCTGGAGCGGTTTTTCGGAATCCCCGGGCTGGGATCGCTGATGATCGAGGCCTTTGCCTCGCGCGACTATTTTATCATTAACGCCATGACCTTTATCTTTGCCCTTTTGATTTGCTTCTTTACTGTCTTGACGGATATCTGCTACGCCCTAGTGGATCCAAGGATTCAATTTGAATAAGATTCAATCGACCAATCTGATAACCGAAGAAATTCTGCCGGGGCGCTCGCTTTGGGCGGACGGGATTCGCCGCCTTCGCAAACGACCGCTGGCTATGATTTGTTTTGTAATTATGATTCTCTACGGCGGGCTGGCCGTCTTTGAATTTGCGGCCGAACTGGCCGGCTGGGAGAAAGCATCCGTTGCCCATTGGAATGAAATTACAGGCCCCTCCTACCAAAAACCGTTTGCCCCGTATGAATGGATAAAAGAAGACGGCAGCAAGCAGATCCGGCGGGAATGGTTCGGCACGGATTTTTTGGGCCGCTCGACCTTTCGGCGAACCCTTTATGGGGCCAAAACATCAATAACAGTGGCCCTGTGCGCTTCCCTGATCAGTTTGGCGATCGGCGTACCGCTGGGGGCTATCGCCGGATATTTTCGGGGCTGGATCGACGATCTGGTACTCTGGGTTCTTTCGACACTCGATACGATCCCCTATATTGTCTTGATTATGGCCTTTGCGGTGATTCTACGGGAGCGGACTGTTTTTGGCCTGCATTTGAGAGGGATCACGGCGGTTTATCTGGCTATGGGGCTGACCAGTTGGGTGGGCATCTGCCGGCTGATCCGCGGGGAAATCATCAAACGTAAGGAAAGCGAATACGTACTTGCCGCCCGCGCTACGGGCTGCTCCAATCGGCGCATCATCTTCCGGCATCTGCTGCCCAACGTGTTTCATATTATTATAATTAATTTATCGCTGCGTTTTGTGGGCTTTATCCACGCCGAGGTGATTCTGAGTTTTTTGGGGCTGGGCGAGACCGACAAGCCCAGTTGGGGGGCGATGATCGATTCGGCCCGAGCGGAACTGGCGCGGGATGTCTGGTGGGAAATGACGGCCGCGACGGCGGCGATTTTTCTGTTGTCGCTGGCTTTGAATCTGTTCGGAGACGCCCTGCGGGACTGTCTGGATCCGAAGTTGCGGGTGGACTAAATCATGAGCCAAATGCTGATTTCTGTACGACATCTTTCGACCCACTTTTCGACGGAGCAGGGGCTGGCCAAAGCCGTGCAGGATGTCAGTTTTGATATTCCGAGAGCCAAAACGCTGGCCCTTGTCGGAGAAAGCGGCTGCGGCAAGAGCGTGACAGCCCTGTCGATTCTGCGGCTGATCCCCGATCCGCCCGGCAGGATCGTGGCCGGAGAAATTCTGCTGGAGGGCCGCTCTCTGCTGAATCTGAGCCCTCGGCAAATGCGCAGCATCCGCGGCAATGAGATCGCCATGATCTTTCAGGAGCCGATGACCAGTCTTAATCCGGTTTTCACCGTTGGCAGCCAGATAATCGAGGTAATTCGTCTGCACCAGAAAAAAACCGCCAAGGAAGCCCGTCAAACGGCGGTCGAGATGCTCAGCAAAGTCGGCATCGCCGACCCGCACAAACGCATCGATGAATACCCTCACCAAATGAGCGGCGGGATGCGTCAGCGCGCCATGATCGCGATGGCTCTGTCGTGTACGCCCAAACTTCTGATCGCCGATGAGCCGACCACCGCCCTGGATGTGACGATTCAGGCGCAAATCCTTGATCTGCTTGGACAGCTTCAGCGGCAGCAGCAGATGAGCATCCTTTTGATTACACATGACCTGGGCGTGGTGGCCGAAACGGCCGATCAGGTTGTGGTGATGTACGCCTCCAAAATCGCGGAGACTGCGTCCGTGGAGGCCTTGTTCGCACAACCCCTGCATCCGTACACACAGGGGCTGCTTCGTTCGCTGCCGAAGATGAATGAACGAAAGGATCGGCTGGAGGTTATCGGCGGGTC
>JAKJEN010000041.1:14451-18210 GCA_022705405.1 Planctomycetota bacterium
ATCGACGCTGTCAAACCGTTGAACCGCCGCTGAAGGATATCCAGCCCGGCCGCCGTGTCGCCTGCTGGTATGCCCCGGGGTATGACCAGGAGAAATCGGCGACAACCCGTTGACGGTTGAGTGCGTAAATGAAAATAGAATGACACAGACAAACGAACAAATCCTGGTTGACGTGCGGGATCTGAAGACCTGGTTTCCGATCCGGTCGGGCTTTTTCGGCCGTCCTGTCGGACACGTTAAGGCGGTCGATGGCGTCAGTTTTAAAATTCAGCAGGGCCGGACGATGGGGCTGGTCGGAGAAAGCGGGTGCGGCAAAACCACCGTCGGCCGCACGATGCTGCGTCTGATTCCCGCCGCAGGCGGACGGGTGATTTTTGACGGGCAGGATGTCCTGCAGATTCCGGGACGGCGGCTAAAGCCCCTTCGCCGACAAATGCAGATTATGTTTCAGGATCCATACGGTTCGCTCAATCCGCGAATGAATGTGGAAGCAATCGTCAGCGAGCCGCTCATCGTGCATGGCATAGGCGACGGAATGCAGCGCAGGCAGCGGGCGGCTGAACTGCTCGATCAGGTCGGGCTGTCGCGGCGGTATCTGGATCGCTATCCGCATGAATTTTCCGGCGGGCAGCGGCAGCGGATCGGCATTGCCCGTGCCCTGGCTCTGGGACCCCGGTTTATCGTCTGCGACGAGCCGGTCAGCGCGCTGGATGTATCCATTCAGTCGCAGATTGTCAATTTGCTGATGGATCTGCAAAATCAGCTGGGGCTAACGTATCTGTTTATTGCACATGATCTGGCTGTCGTTCGGCATATCAGTCGACAGGTCGCGGTAATGTACCTGGGCCGGATCGTGGAATATGCGGATCGGGAGGCCTTATTTACTCGGCCGCTGCATCCTTATACACAGGCCCTGATCAGCGCGATTCCCCAGCCGGATCCGGCCGGACGCCGCAAGCGCATCGTTCTGGGCGGCGAGGTTCCCAGTCCGGCCAACCCCCCGTCGGGCTGTCCGTTTCATCCGCGCTGTCCGCTGGCCGAGCCGCGCTGCAGCAGAGAAGTCCAGATTCTCGAAGACAAGGAACCGGGCCACTCGGCGGCCTGCTGGAAAGCCGGGGCGAACGTTAAAATCAATTGACATTTTTCTGCGGTTATGATAGGATCCTTTTGATATGAATCCGGAAACAGGGTCGGTGAAGATGGATCAAAAAACCCTTGTTGAATTTTCTGAACAGGACCAGGTCCTGATCGCTTCGCTGGATACGGACGCCGTCGGCATTTCGGGAATCGACGCGGTTTCTCAGGTCTTTCGGGAGGTCATCCTCCAACAGCGGCCGCAGAATTTGGTTATTGATTTTACCCGGGTTCGATTTCTCACCTCCCTGACGCTCGGTCTGCTGGTGGACACCTGGCGCCGGATGAAAGAATACAACGGGCGGCTGATGATCTGCGGCATCAATCCGCAACTGATGAGAGTGTTTCGAATTACCCATCTGGACCGAATCTTTGAATTTTCGGACGATCCGGCCAGCGCCGTGAGGGCTATCAAAAACCATACGTAAACCGACAGGCCGATTCAATACGGATCGAACGCAGCGGCCTGATGATAAACAGGACTCGAAGAAAGGAGCCAACGATGTATCTGGAAACTCAATTTTCTATTTTTATGGTCAATAAGCCCGGCGTTTTGGCGCGTATCCTTCGGGAAATCGCCAACGCCAAGGTCAACATCGTGGCGATTACGATGACCGATTCGTTTGAGCATGGAGTGATGCGGCTGGTGGGTTCCGGAGCGCAGAACGTGCGTTCGGTGCTGAAGCGGCTGAATCTCCAGTTTAGCGAGACCGATGTGCTATGCGTTAATCTGCCCAACCACGCGGGGGCCCTGGCTCAGGTCACCGGAAAACTGGCCGATGCGCATATCAATATTTCGTATGCCTACTGCACGGCAGGCGCACGGGGAGGAAAGACCACCGGCGTGCTGAAGGTGGCCGAAGTGGCCAAGGCAATGAAGGTACTCGAAGGCCCCCTGGCTCCTAAAAAATCCAAAACAGACAAATCCGTTCGACGCAGTCCGGCTCGAAGAAGATAAAATACAGATCCAAACGCCGGGCAACTGCTTCTTGATATGACCGGAGCGGTCATGTCAACATTTTTTTAGGCGCAAGTTTACGGCATTTCCGTTCTCGACGGACCTTGGGGCTGTTCTATCGGCGAAGGATGCGCAACTGGTCAAAGAGGCCGCCTGCAACATGCTGCGGATGGGCCTGAAAGCGGACAGTGACCTTTTGTTTGCCCCGTGTCAGCTCTTGCGGAATCGGATAGATCTTATCGTAAAATTCATTGGGCTTATCGTGGCCGAGGGTCTGTTCGGCAATCTTGCGACCATCGATGAGGATGTCAAACCGGCGAGGACCGCTTTCGGAACCCCAATAGGTCACTTGCAGGTCAACCGGTGCATCGGGCAGAACCTTCATATCGAAGGAGAACCAGCCGCCATTGTCGGCGTCGCGCCATCGCTTGCCGCCATACTCGCCGGTGCGGGTATTCTGGCCCTGCTGATTGTGATCGCGTTCGGGCTGCATCTCGCCAATCCGCAGAACATCCACGGTGCGGGCCTCCATTTCCGCCTGCCGCTCCAACTGGGCCTGATATTCGGCCTTTCGTTTTGCCCATTGCTCCTGGGTAAAGAGGTCCATATATACGGTGTATTTCTGGTCGGCAATTTCATACAGCGGCCGCAAGGTCAGGTCTTTTCGATTCTCTGAATCGAGAACATGAACGCAGCCCCTGGCGATAAATTCAAGCGGCCTGCCATCGACGGGCTTTAGGGCGTCGATCAGATCCTCCGCTTTGCCCATCAGGATCGGCAGCGGCAGATTGCCGTTCAGATCGGCAGCCAGCAAAACCGGTCCGTAAAAAAAGGCGATGCGGCCGGGATTGTCGGGCATGGTCTCAATGCGCAGCGTCTTGGGCAGGTCGATTTGGATAACATCCCCGCCGGCAAAGGTTCGCTTGATCCTGATATATCCGCTAACTTCAGGGACGACATTCAGCGGGCTGCCATTGAGCTGAATCTTCATATCCGAACACCAGAACGGCTTGCGTACGCAGACCTCCAGCGATGTTGGCTTATCGAGGGCAAATTCAAGCCGGCTGCCTTCCGATCGCGGAAAATCGTTTACTTGACGAAGTCGAAGTCCCTTCTCGGGCCAGACCGCCTGCGAGGCGATAAACAGATTGACATATAACACGTCTCCGGCGCGATCGTAAATGGCCTGATTGTACTTGGCATGATTTTCCATCCCCGTACCCGTGCAGCACCAGAAATCGTCAAACGGCGTACAGAAATGCTTTTGCGCCGGCATGTCCAAAAAGCCCTTATACATCAGCATGCCGGTAACCGGATGCTGATGAGCCATAATATGGTTAATCAGCGCCCGTTCATAATAATCCATAAACTCGGCCTTGGGGTTGGTGCAGCCGGATATTGAGGCGATCGGGCGGACCGAAAGACTCGTTGGAACTGTTGCCGCCGTTGACATAGGAATGATGATGAACCACGCGATCCCAGAAAAAGTCTGCAATGGTTTTATATTTTTTATCGCCGGTCAATTCCCAGATCCGCGCAGCTCCTACGACCTTGGGAACCTGAGTGTTGGCGTGCAGACCGTCCAGGATGTCTTTTTGATCAGCCAGCGGATCAAGGACATACCGATGGTAGAACTTCTGGGCAAGCGAAAGATATTTGCAGTCGCC
>JAKJEN010000042.1:0-4086 GCA_022705405.1 Planctomycetota bacterium
CGGCGCCGTTGAAACTGGACATGGGTTTGTCATCCAGCGCTGTAGAACCCGGGTGGCAGCAATTTATCGAAACAGACAATGGCTCCACTTTGTTTGACGGCGTCAAAGTGACTATTTCGGGAATAGCGGGCTGGCGATACCGAAACTCCGATGCTCTGAGCGGGATTCCCAATGAACAGTTATGGAGAGATTTTGTTTATGCAAACAGCAACATGGTCATCACGATTGAAGGTCTAAAACCATCGATTGAGTATGAACTTTCGATTGGGACCTTTGATATCGACAGTAAGACAACTACTCCGCGCGCGGCTGACTGGAAGGTCGGTACGGAAACGATTTTAACCACCTCTTTTGGTATTCCCGGCGTGCCTATTGCAACCTTAGTGCCCTCATCTACCCGAAACTATCTTTTCAGCGGATATGCATTCAGCGACGCAACGGGAAAAATCGTTATGCAGGCCTATCCTGCGCCGTCACATAACTATGGAGCATATGCATTTGTCAACGGCCTTGTTATTGAGCAATCCCTGTGGGCCTTTGATCCAACGCCCGACAAAGGAGCGAAGGATCAGGCCCTGAACACAACCCTCGAATGGAAAACCGGTCGGGATCCAAACGATTTCAGTATGCCCAATCCAAAAATCAGAACACACTATTTGTATATTTCCTACGGGGACCCTTCTTTTGCCGGAGTCAGTCCGATCTCGATTTCGGCCGGCAGCCCCGTGTCTGCAATCGGTTCGTACGGCCCGCTGAGTTTAAATTACGATGACATTGTTTATTGGCGTGTGGATGAAGGCGTGAATGTCGGCGGAGTGGTCAGCGGTCCGAGCGATCCGGCCACAATAGTCGGCAGGGTCTGGTCCTTTGAGGTTCTCAAATCGGTTCCAATTCTCACCGGTTCGCCAGTCAGCGCCAAGGTTCCGGCCGGACAGGCCGCCCAGTTTACTGTTGAATTTGACAGCATTTCTCCGGCAATGGTCACCTGGTACAAAAACAACGATCCCATCGTGCCGGACAGCCGAATTACCGTAGATACAACGGATCAATCCAGTACCCTGAACATTAATGAAGCACAAATGGATGATGAAGGGGCCTATACCTGCCGCGTTTTGAATGCCGGAGGCGACTTCACAACAGATCCTGCTTATCTGGCGATTTCTCGTCTGCTGGCCCAGTACCGCTTTGAGCAAAATTGCGAAGACTCGGTTGGCGACAGCGACGGCGCAGCAGTGGGCAGTATGAACTATGCAGAAGGCATTGTGACCCTCGATGGGCAATATTGGGCGGCCGATCCCAACGGCTCCACGTATTTCCTGGTACCCGCATCAAAGGCCTATCCGCGCGCCGGATACGGCAATGGGCTGGAAGAGTTCACGTACTCATTCTGGGTCAAACGCGGATCCCATGTCGGCAACGGACGCATTTTGGGTAATTTTAATGACGGTACCACTACTGCGGTCCAGATCAATGTGACCGGAGAGGGAGCTCTGGGAATTCTCGTTCGGCAGGAAAATGGGGCTAATCGAGAGTTTACAACAGACAAAGACCAAATTACTGAAGATCAATGGCACCATGTTGCGTTTACGTTTAATAGTCAGCAGGTTCGCTGCTATATCGACGGGGTTTTCAGATGGTATGTCGATGCTTATCCGCTGCCAGACTTTGCAGATTGGCAGTATCCAATGGCCATCATGGCCCGCAATGTACGAGGCACGGTCAATGAACCCTACTCCGGCATGGCCGATGACCTTCGGATTTATAACTATGCGATGGATCGGGAACAGGTGGCTCGGCTGTATTACGAAGTCACCAACATCCGACCTTGTGCCTACGGCTATCCTGCCTTGGATATCACCGGCCCTGAAGGAGTACGCGACTGCGTGGTAGATCTGTATGATTTTGCGGAATTTGCCGCCAGCTGGCTGGAAAGCGGCTTGCTTGTGCCGTAAATGCAAGAGTGCAAACAGAAGTAGATCTGTTTTGAGGTAGATTTTCCCTGGGCCGGACAGCCCAAAGGAGGTTGTCCGGCCCGATATTCACGGGGGTGAAACTTCAAACGAAATGATGAATCGAATACCTCTTAAAAATGTTTTTTTGTCGGTCACAGCATGGCTTCTGCTGCCGGCAGCCTTGAGTTTCGGAGGCCGATTATTGATATCCATTCCGGGACAGGACAACGTTCCTGTCAGCGTCCTTTCCGTACTATACGATCAAGAGCAGGATCAAAAAATACGGGTTTCTGCAGAAGGGGCCATTGCCGCCAGCCAGCCGGGGCAGCCGGAGATTCCCTGGCAAAAACTGACTGTTCTTTTACCGCCCAGCGCCGATCTGGACAGCATCTCGGCACGGCTGGAGGATGTTCAATATGCAGCCATCACAGGCAACTGGGAGATTGACCCGACGCCTCCGATAGCCACTGGCGATATTGAGAATCATCCATCGCTGATCTGGCCCAAAGGGGCAATGATCGAAGAAGGCCGGGATGTCTCCATTTATTCCGCAAATGAATTTTGGCCCGGCCGGATTGTTTTGGTAACGCATAAAGGACAACTTCATCAATGGCAGCTTGTTGAACTGGCCGTACCCCTGATACAGTACAATCCTGCTGCAGGGCAAATTCAGGAACTGCTGGAGGCCCGAGTGGTCGTCGAATATTCCCGCTATAGTCGCAAACGCGGATCGGGTCCGGCGGCGGTGATGTCTAACCGGGGTCGGCAGCGAGTACGCCGGATAGCGATTAATTTTGCGGCAGCAGCCGGAGATTACGATTTGGCTGCACAACCCGCTCCTGCAAGAGAATCAGATGCCCCTTCGGAATTGATCGGCGCAGCTGGTATAAATTCAAAGGGCTACCTCATCCTGACCACTTCGGCTATTGCCGCCCAATCTGCCAAACTGGCTGATTTTATATCGCATAAGCAATCGATGGGATGGACTGTTTCGGTAATCACCGAAGCCCAATGGGGCGGTGGGGTCGGAGAAACGGCGGCGATCAATATTCGAAATTGGCTTCGCAGCAATTATATCAATCTGGATGCCTTATATGTTTTGCTGATCGGCAATCCGCACCCGGAGACCGGAGATGTCCCGATGCGCTGGTACAATGACGGCTTTGAAACCAACGGCATATACGGCGCACCGACCGATGCGTTGTACTCAGATCTGTCCTCGGCCGACGGATGGGATAAGTTCTGGGAAGTCATAGCGGGTCGAATCCCTTATTATGGCAAGATATCGGATCTGGATGCGATTTTACAGAAGACTATTGCATACGAGACTTCGCAGCAGATCGCATGGAGATGGAACGCCCTGCTGCCGATGGTTCCCCTCGATGATACAACTCCTTCCTATCAGTGCGGACAGCAGATCAAAACAAACCTTTTATCGCCCAACGATATTCTCTCGACCCGCATTTATAAGAAGAATTACGACCTGAATCCGCCGCCGGAATATTTGCTTGCCGGCCGCTACCCGGCCGCAGAGTGGGGCTCTCAGCCCTATGGACTGGTTGCCTGGATTACACACGGCAGTCCAACAAGCGCAACAGATGTCATCACAACCAGCGCCGTCAGTCAATTGAATAATGCCTATCCCAGCGTCGTTTATGAGGGGTCTTGTGAAAACGCCCACCCTGAAAATACCGGCAATCTGGCGTATAAAGTTCTTTTAAACGGAGGGATTACAACGGTTGCGGCTACCCGGAATAGTTATTATACGCCCGGCCAGACTAATTATACGTCCGGCAAAAGCATCGGAACTCTGGCTTATTTTTATGTATCCAATCTGACGGACGGACGACAAAGTTGCGGACTTGCCCTGGCGGAGGCAAAAAAAACGCTCGACCTATACAAGGCCAACGCTGTTCGGATGGTTCTCTACGGAGATCCTTCTGTAGCAGTATTCACAGACCAGGACTTTACTCCCCCGCAGCCCGATCCAATGACCTGGGAGGTGGAACCCTACGAAGTCAGCCCCGGCACAGTGTTCATGACTGCAACGGCGGCTGTTGATGAAGGCGGAGGCGGCGTTGAATATTACTTTCAATGCGTTCATGGCGGAGGAAGCGACAGCGGCTGGCAAAGC
>JAKJEN010000042.1:4096-18050 GCA_022705405.1 Planctomycetota bacterium
TCGCTTTATACGGTCTATCGCGTCAAGGCGCGAGACCTGAGCGATTCCAAAAATGAAACCGACTATTCGGCTCCGGCGGCTGTGGAAATCAGCCCCTATCCGTATGGAGGGCAGCCGCGTTCCATTCCCGGTAAAATTCAGGCCGAACACTTTGACGCCGGCGGACAGGGGGTCACTTATTATGACACAACGGCGGGCAATTCAGATGGACTGTTTCGATCCCGCGAAGATGTGGATATCTGCGCGATTAATGACGGCGTGCGGGATTATGCCGTAAGCAGTATCGCCACCGGTGAATGGCTGGTTTATACCGTCAATAGCAGCGGCGGAACCGTCGATTTTTATGCCCGGGTTGCATCCGAAACAAGCCATGGGCAACTGGTCATCAGCATGGATGGACAGGTCCTCGGTTCAGCGGACATCCCCAATACCGGCTCATTGTCAACCTGGCAGAATGTCAGGATTCCGGATGTAGTTCTGACGGAATGCGAAAACACAAAATTAAAAATCGAGTTTTTCGGCACGGGCTTTCAACTGAACTGGATTGCCTTTCAAAACCAGCTGCCCTATTGGGGCAGTCCTTCTGTTATTGAGGGACGAATAGAATTTGAAGATTTTGATATCGGCGGGCAGGATATCGCATATTACGATGTCTCGCCTTTTCTGAATGGCTATGGCTATTACCGTCCGGACGAAGGCGTTGAAATCATGGCTATGACCGATGAAGGATCGCCTGCCTATGCGGTATGGATGGATCCCACTGAATGGATGGAATACACCTGCGCTATTCAGCCGGGATATTATACGGTTATAATTCGACATGCCAGCAGTTCCCTGGATCAAGGACTCATACTCTTACAAGAGGGCCAGGAGCGAGCTCAGATCCTTCTGCCCTCAACCGGCGGCTGGAACAAATGGCAGAGCACAGCGGTATCCGGCGTGTATTTAGACGGCGGCTCTGAACAAATTCTTCGATTTCATATGGCATCCTCCTCGGCGTTTCTGAATTATGCAGATTTTGTCCGGGAGTATAATCCGGCTGATCTGAATCGGTCCGGCCGCGTCGATTTGGAGGATTTTTCTATTTTGTCGGATCAGTGGCTCAGCGCGCCGGGGACGCCGACGGCAGACATTGCGACTGATTTGGGAGATGGAATCGTAGATGTTGAAGATCTGATTATTCTGGTTGATAACTGGCTTCGAGTTGAATAAAATTGAAATCTTGCATTCGGAATGGATGATTATTGGGTAGAATGCCCGAGACGAAAGGGAATATAGAAATGGAATCGAGGCACAACAAACTATTTCCTTGGGGAATTGCCGTAACGTTGCCGTTTATCTTCGCCGCCAGTTCCTCATGGGCCGATCAGGATCAACAGGCCCTTGCAAAAATCGAGGTTGTAAAAGATCCGATTCGATTTACCCTGCGGCAGGGCGACAAAAACATTTTAAGTTATCAGCATGCCGTGCAGGATGTTCCCAAAGGTGTCAGTCCGCTGTTTCGGCGAAGTGCATTTATTCATCCGCTCTGGTCGCCTGCCGGAAAGATCCTGACGCGAATTCAGCCGCCGGACCATTATCATCATTATGGCATCTGGAATCCCTGGACGCTGACTCATATCGATGGTCGTCAAATAGATTTTTGGAATCTGAATAAAGGAGAAGGAACCGTCCGTTTCGCCGGACTAAAATCATCCTTTTCGGAAAACGGAGCGGGAGGTTTTTGCGTCCTGCAGGAACATATCGATTTGAAGGCAGCCCCGGGCGGACGAGTGTCCATTGAAGAATTTTTTGAAGTCAAGGCCTGCTGCGGCAAAGTCGAAGGCAGACCAGTCTGGATTATCGACATAAAAAGCCGCCAGAAAAATGTGCTGGACACTCCGATTATCGTGGACGCCTACCGATACGGAGGCGGTCTGGGTTTTCGAGCCACTGAGCAGTGGACAAAAGAAAACAGCCGCATTTTGACCTCAGAAGGCAAAAGCCGAGCTGATGCAGACAGTTCTCGAGCTCGATGGTGCGATGTCAATGGCCGTTTTGAAGACGGCCAGAATGCCGGAATTGTTTTTCTCAGCCATCCATCCAATCATCAGCATCCAGAACCCATGCGTATCTGGCCTTTGGATGCCAATGGCGGACGAGGGGACGTCTTTTTTGAATTTTGTCCGATTCGCCATAAAAGCTGGACCCTCGAGCCCCAAAAGGAATATACCCTGCGATACCGGATGATCGTCTATGACGGAACCCTGCTTCCAGAAGCGGCGGATAATTTATGGAACGAATACGCTTCTTCCGCACAGGATAACTGACATGCGAAAGGCCCTGCGGTTTATGATAATTTGAATGGTTTTTGAATTTTAATTCTATTACAGAGGTGCCCTATGAAACGAAGAGATTTTTTAAAAAATACATTTTTGACGACTGGCGGCATTTTGGGGTTTCCAACGCTGATCAAATCTTCGGTCTTTGCCGGAGCTGCGCGACCCAATGATAAGATTCATATCGGCCAGATCGGATTCGGTCGAATTGCCCGCAGTCATGATCTGGTAGAAACGATCAAACACGACATCTGCCGTGTTGTAGCGGTTGCGGATGTGGACAGCAAGCGAGCCCTCGACGGCAAAAGATGGATTGAAGACTATTATACTCGAAAGACCGGAAAACCGGATTATGTGAATGTCAAAGTATATGCGGATTATTATGAAATGCTGACCGATCCGGGCATCGATGCAGTAATTATTTCGACGCCGGACCACTGGCATGCACAGCCGGCAATGGAGGCGGCCATAGCAGGCAAGGACATCTATCTGCAAAAACCGGCGTCCCTGACTATTGTTGAGGGCCGACAGATGAGCGATGCAGTCCGCCGCAGCCGTTGTATTTTTCAGGTCGGCAGCCAGCAGCGGTCGCGACGTCCTTGGCCGCAGTTTAAACAGGTCTGCCAGTTGGTCCGCAACGGACGCATCGGACAAATCCGCCATGTTCAGGTCGGCCTGATGACCGATCCCGGCTGCGGAACGGAACCCGAAATGCCGGTGCCGGAGAACCTGAACTACGATATGTGGCTCGGTTCCACGCCGATGGTTTATTATACTGAAAAACGCGTGCATCCGCAGAAGAACTATGATCGGCCGGGCTGGCTGCGATGCGAACAGTTCGGCGCCGGAATGATAACCGGCTGGGGCGCACATCACCTGGATACCGCTCACTGGGCCATGGATGCAGAATTAACCGGTCCCATGGAAGTGGAAGGCCAGGCGGAGTTTCCCCAATCCGGTCTGTGGAATGTGCACGGCGATTTTGAAGTTTTTGCCAAATATGCAAGCGGAATTACAATGCACATCAGCAGCAAATTCCCCAACGGGGTGCGGTTTGAAGGCAGCGAGGGCTGGATTTTTGTCTCTCGAGGCAGCGGCCAGGTGACCGACTCGGATCCGGTCTCCGGCGATCCGAATAAAGCGCCGATCCTGGTCAGCGATAAGAAACTGCTGGAACCAGCTGGAACTCCCGATCCCATTCAGTTGTATGACAGCCCCGAGCAGCATTTGAATTGGCTGGAATGTATTCGCACACGCAAAGAGCCGATCGCGCCGGTTGAAGTGGCGCATCGTTCATGCAGCGCCTGTCTGGTCAGTCATATTGCCATGAAGCTGAATCGGAAACTGTACTGGGACCCTGCCCAGGAAAAATTTAAAAACGACTCCGAAGCCAATGCGATGTGCTCCAGACCGCAGCGAAAACCTTTCGGGACCGACTATGTCAGAGTATAAGAATCGGAGTAGATGAGATACTCAAAGATGACCGAAAAAAAACCTACTGTCGGCAGGATCATACAGATTTTGGAAGTGGTTACCTTACTTGGTTCAGTGGTCTGCTTTGCACAGGATGCAGCGACCCTTTATCCCAAATATTCGGTGCAGGATATGCAATTTGTTTTTAATCGCCCCCCGCTGGCTTCAAAGCCCTATGCAGAATTGCCGTTGGGCGCTATCTCCGCGCGTGGATGGCTTCAGGATGAACTGCTGCGAATGGCAAAGGGGATGTCCGGCAATCTCGATTTATGGTATCCCGAAGTTTGCGGGTCTCGAAATGCATGGTTGGGCGGCGACGGCGATGCCTGGGAAAGAGGCCCGTATTGGATAGATGGCCTGTATCCGCTGGCCTATTTATTGAATGACGCATCGCTAATTAAAAAGGCAGACGCATGGGTTGAATGGACTCTGACTCACCAGCGGGAAGACGGATACATCGGACCGGTCCAGTTGGATCCCAAAAATAGGAAACAACCGCCCCCGCCGGGCGCTCAGGTTGACCAGCCGGATGACTGGTGGCCTCGAATGGTAATGCTCAAAGTTCTGCAGCAGCGCTATCAGGCAACCGGAGATCAGCGGGTTATTGATGTGATGACCCGGTACTTCCGCTTTCAACTTAAAACATTACCCGATGCGCCTCTTCAGGCCCCTCCCGGAGGCAAAGGCGGCAGTTGGTGGGCTCGACAAAGAGGCGGCGAGAATTTAATGTCAGTGCTGTGGCTCTATAATATCACAGGCCAGCCCTGGCTGCTGGATCTGGCAGACCTGCTGTACCGGAAAACAATCCCCTGGACACAGGTTTTTCTTGAAAGGACGGCTCTTGCACAACGGTGTGATTTACCGGCCAATCCAGACCCTGTCCCATTGCTCCACTGTGTCAATATTGCAATGGCGCTAAAGACCCCTTTGGTCCGATTTCAACAAGATCAAGATCCACGACACCTGACGGCCATAGAGACTGCGTTGAAAGATCTGGATGTCTTTCATGGACTGCCAAACGGATTGTATGGCGCCGATGAACTCCTTCACGGGCCGGGGTTGGACCGAGGCAGTGAGTTGTGTACAGCGGTAGAAATGATGTTCTCGCTTGAAAAGATGGTGGAAATTGTCGGCAACACAGCATGGGCTGATCGGCTGGAACGAATTGCCTTCAATGCCCTGCCGACCCAGGTTTCGGACGATCATTTCTGCCGTCAGTATTTTCAACAGACCAACCAGATCATGATTACAGAAGGCCAGCGCGGCTTCAATGATGATGGAGGTCTTCGTTTGGTGTACGGCCTGCTTACAGGATACCCCTGCTGTACCTGTAATTATCATCAGGGATGGCCCAAGTTTGTCCAGCATCTTTGGATGGCGTCGGCCGACGGCGGACTGGCGGCAATGATTTATGGCCCGTCGCAGGTGACCGCCCGAGTCGGCGGCGGAATTGACGCGACCATCACGGAAGATACGGTCTATCCATTCGAAGAAACAATCCGCTTTACTTTGAAGACGCCTCAGGAAGTTAATTTTCCAGTACATTTGCGAATCCCCGGCTGGTGCGAAAAAGCCCGAATTGAGATAAACGGACAAGTCATATCAGAATCCCAGGGAGGTCGGATTGAAATCTTAAACAGGGCGTGGAAAACGGGCGATCAAATCGTTTTGTTTCTGCCTATGCGGATACATTGTTCTTACTGGCATGAACGCAGCGCCGTAATCGAACGCGGACCTCTGGTTTATGCGCTGCGAATAGAAGAAGTATGGAGCGAGCAGAAAAAATCGCCGCCGCAGACTGTCCCTAATAATGCTATGCACCGGGGATATCGTGAATGCAGACCAGCCGGCGACTGGAATTTTGCTCTTCTAAAACAGACACTGGATAATCTGGATAAAATTGAAGTCAGGACCTCAAAGGAAATCGCAGATAACCCATGGACCGTGAGCAATGCGCCGGTTGAGTTGCATGTGCCGGCCGTGCGGCTTCCGGACTGGATCCTCTATCGCAACTCGGCAGGCCCGACGCCGCGCAGCCCTGTCCAGCTTCCGAAAAATGCTTCAGTTCAGACAATCCGCCTGATTCCCTATGGCTGTACAACACTGCGAATCTGCGGATTTCCATGGAGTTCTTTGCCGGTAAATTCAGCATTTTAACAATCAAAATTACAGAGACAGATGTAAATAGACCCATCCCCGGCAGGCAGGATAGGCAAAAGGCGGATTGTGGACAGTTTGAAAGGAACAAGATGAATACGATTTCAAGGCGGGCGTTTCTGAAAGCCGCGGGAATTTCACTGTCTTTTTCGGGTACTTCTTTGCTCGGACAAGAAACTCCGAATTCCAGACGCCCCAATTTGGTTTTGATTATCGGAGATGACATATCGATGAGCGACCATGGGATATATGGGCACCCAACCATTCAAACACCGAATATTGATCGACTGGCCCGAAATGGGCTGCGGATGAACAATGCCTATCTGACCTCTCCTTCTTGCAGCCCTACACGCTGCTCTATTCTTACAGGACGGTATCCGCATAACACAGGGGCGCCTGAATTGCATATGCCGCTGCCGGCCGGTCAGGTGATGTTTCCGGCGCTCCTGAAAGAACACGGCTATTATACGGCGGCAGCGGGCAAATGGCATTTGGGCAAGTATGCCAGAAACGCATTTGACTCCATCGTGGACAGCCGTCCCAGCGGCGCCGAACGCTGGATTGAAACCCTGCGGCAGCGCCCAAAAAACAAACCTTTTTTTATGTGGTTCGCCTCCCATGATGCCCACCGAGACTGGGATCAGGGACCAGGAGCCGAACCTCCCGCTCTAAATAAAGCCGTCGTACCGCCCTACCAGGTGGATTCAGAACAAACAAGGAAAGATATAACCTGTTATATGGGCGAGGTACAGCGGCTGGATCATTATGTGGGACAGGTTGTCGAGGAATTGGACGCTCAGGGGGAACTGGATAATACGCTTCTGATTTACCTGTCAGATAACGGACGCGCCTTTCCGCGCGATAAGGCCTGGCTTTATGATTGCGCTATTAAAACGCCTTTTATTGTGCATTGGCCGGCCGGCCTGAAAAAAAAGGGAGCAATCAGCGACTCTTTGCTCAGTGTGATCGATATTGCTCCTACGATGCTGGAGGCGGCCCGAGTCAAAATCCCCGAAACATTCCAGGGGCAAAGCATCTCGTCGCTGTTTAAAAATCCAAAGTCAGCGATCCGAAAATACGCTTTTTCCGAGTTAAACTGGCACACGCAGTATTCGCACATGCGAGCAGTTCGATGGAAAAACTATGTGTATATTCGGAATACTGCGCCGGAGTTAAGTAATTTGCTGATGGCCAATGTAGAGCGGCATTATGCTCCCTGGATGGACCTGTTGCGATTGCAGAAAGAAGGAACCTTAACCCCTGCCCAGGCCAATGTGATGCTTTGCCCTCGTCCGCAGGAAGAACTATATGATACAATATCGGATCCTCAGCAGTTAAACAATCTGGCGGAACAGACATCGCATCAGCCCGCGCTGAAGCATTTACGCGGCATCCTTGATCGCTGGACCCAAGAAACAGGCGACACAGTACCCGATCCGGAAAAAAGGACGCCGGATCGATATGATCGAAAAACCGGCGAGCCAACAGGGGTTCCATTCAATCCGCCGCGGCTTGATTGGGCAGGAAAAAAAAGCAATGCAGAGCAGATCAATGTATCCGGACCTTTAAATTGATAAAGGTAAGAAAAAAGGAATGTTTCAATGGGAAATTCTTTTACTCGTCGGCAGTTTCTAAAACAAACAGCGGCCGCCGGAGCCGCTTCCATTTTGGCCGGCTGCCTGCCTGGCTTCAAACCGATATCCAAGGGCGTGTCCGGTTCGAAATCAGCACAGCCGCCGAACATTCTGTTTATTTCTGTGGATGACCTGCGTACGCAGCTTGGTTGTTATGGACATTCTCATACGATTTCTCCTCATATCGATCAATTGGCCGCTGAAGGCATTCTGTTTGAGCGGGCCTATTGCCAGATGCCTGTCTGCGGCCCATCGCGAGCCAGTCTTATGACTGGTCTGCGCCCGTCAAAAAATCGCTTTCGACAGTGGAGAGCCGATCGGGGCGCTCCTTATGCCGTCACACTCGGCCGGCACTTTAAGTCACATGGCTATCTGGCTATAAATAACGGTAAAATTTTTCATTCCAATTCCGACAGCGCCAACGGTTGGAGTCGACCGCCCTGGAGGGTGTATGATTATGATACCCAGGGTCAGGGCGACTGGGCGGCTGTGCATTTTGACAAAATTTGGCTGGATCCCGAATCAAAAAAAAATCGCTCAAAAATAGGCAGAGGGCCCTATTGGGAGTCGGCCGATGTGCCGGACGATGCTTATGAAGACGGCCAGGTAGCTGCAAAATGTATAGAAGACCTCCGCCAGATGAAGAAATCCGGCCAACCGTTTTTTCTGGCCTGTGGATTTCATCGACCTCACCTGCCGTTTAACGCGCCGAAAAAGTATTATGATCTTTATGATCCATCGCAGATTGATCTGGCCAGTAATCGATTTGACATTGCCGATAGGCCTCCCGAATGCCGCAATTCGAATGAAATTACACAATATGCTCGGGTGGAGGGTTGGCCAAACGGCGAAAAATTTCATCGGACGGCTCGACACGCTTATTATGCCTGTGTCAGTTATGTCGATGCGCTGATCGGATCCGTTCTCTCGGAACTCAAATCACTGGACTTGGATAAAAATACTCTTGTAATTCTCTGGGGCGACCATGGATGGCTGCTGGGGGAACACAATTTCTGGGGAAAGCATAACACGCTGCATGAAACGCTTCGGGTGCCGCTGATAATTCGCGTTCCGGGCGGACCTGCGAATGTTCGAATTCAATCGATCATTGAACTCGTCGATCTCTATCCGACATTGTGTGAATGGTGCGGATTGCCCTTCCCCGAAAGCCACCAACTGGATGGGCAAAGTTTTATGCCTCTTTTGAAAAACCCGCAACTGCCCTGGAAAGAAGCGGCTTTTAGTGAATGGGGGAAGGGCAAGTCCATAATAACGGATCGCTATCTCTACACGGAATGGGATAGTGGAAGTAAAATGCTGTTTGATCATCAAAAAGACCCGTTTGAAAATGTCAATTTGGCTCATTCTTTGGAATTTGCACAAACTGTCAAATATCTGAACAGATTGGTAAAGACAGTCCTATAAAACGGTACAAATCAAAGTTTTACTCTATTGCTTTAAAAAACGATTTATCCAGATTCACAAACGAGTGAATTGCAAGAAAGAGGCAAACGTCGCCTCATCACAAACCTTCAGGTCTTGCCGATCAAGGTGTTATTTTTTCGATTTTCACTTTTTTTTCTAATTTTATTAAATTTTACTAATATAATATAGTATAAATGGACAATATGTATATTGTTGTACTTATATGCCTATTTTCTTCAGAATTCAAATTTTGGTGTTCTTTAAGGTATCTACTTTTGTTCTTATGAAAAGTCCGAAAATCAATCAAATATTTACGCAAATATTTTTTTAACGGTTTTTAGAAAATTTTTCTTGACTCAATAAAGACTTTTCGATATACTGATAAATTGAATAAATTAGGTCATAAAGGAAGTTCTAAATGAAGGTCGACGTCTTATCATTTTTGAATATGTCAATTTCAATCAAACCAACGTTCTATTAATTCAGGAAAGGAGAGTGTTATGAAAAATTTGTCAGTAGTTTTGATGCTTTTGTGCATCACAGCAAGCAGCTGGGCCGTATCTTTAGCCGACTTTGAAACCGACCTGAGCGGTTTTACTCCAACAGGCAGCCCCGCCTCAATTCTCGAGCGAGACCAGAAAGAAAACGCCGTCACATCCGGCCAATGGTGTCTGAAGGTGACCCACAAGCCCTCAAATTTCTGGCCGCTTCGATGGGTTGCTCCCTCCGTGCCTGACCGTTTAGGAAAACTTCAGATTGACCTGACCTGCTTTGCCGACGATTGGCCTACACAACCCTGGTCTCGCTTCTGTGAAAAGATCGCTCTTCAAAGCGATGCTCCAGGAGGCGGCTGGGTAGAATATTCAACCACCACTGCCAACTGGACAAACCGGCTGACCGGCGAAGGGGCCTCTGTCGATTGGGGCGCCTGGGATGGAGATATGTTCCGGACCGTCACCATCGATATTTCCAACTATGACCTGACAGACGCCACATATTTCCAGATCAATTTTTCATTTAACTGCTCGACCGAAGGGCCTTACTATATTGATAATATACGTTTTCTGGACGAGCCCTTTAATCCCAATCCCGTTAATGGCGGACTCGGCGGTCTTAGCACAAATCTGAGTTGGAACAATGCGACAGACTCTTTGGATTTTGTCAGAGTCTGGTTTGGCCCGACCCCCGTAGAAAATCCTAACGATCCGAATACGGTACTCTCTCTGGACACTTACAAGAACCTCTTGAACCTCGTTTATACAGAGATAAGTCCAGGAGCCAGCAGCATCTGCCTCAACGAAAATATCGGTACGTTAACGGAGGATATGGAATATACCTGGTGTGTAGAGAGTGAGCCAAATACCATTCCGGTTTTGTTCTGGACATTTACCGCCACCCCCAACACAGCCCCAACAGCCGATGCCGGAGCCGACCAGTATTTGTATTTGAACGGAAATCCGGATATTGTAGCTACCCTCGATGGAAGCAACTCCAGTGACGACGGCCTTATTGCACCGCTGACTTACTCTTGGGAACAAATAGCCGGTCCGGAAGTGACCATTGATTCGCCCAATGAGGCAGTAACCACTGTCACGCTCAGCGATCTGGCCAATACCGTTGAGACCTGGAACAATCCAGCCGCCTCCGCGTATGTTTTTGAATTGACGGTTTTTGACGGACAAGCCAGCGACACTGACATAGTCTCCATAACGCTCAGCAGCAATTCCTGTACAGCGTCTGTTGAAGCCGGCAGTTATTTCTATTATGGTGATATCGCCGGACCGGACGGAGCCGGCGCCGCCTATCGCGACTGCAAGGTGGATATGTATGACCTGGCTGAAATCGCGATCAACTGGCTGAGATGCTCCAATATCTTTGAGCCATGCAACTAAGGAAGAATTTCTGTAAAAAATAGCAGCCATATAGAACGGTAAGAAAAAGGGCCTCATCTTCGTATTGCAGGATGAGGTCCTTTTTTTATCTCCTTTCTTTTAATTATTTATTAAGATATTCCGCCATATTACATCCACAATTATCAAAAATAAATGGTTTAACTTAAAGATAAAAAATCATATATACATTATATTTTATCCCTTATTATATAAATAAATTTGAACTTTTTTTGTTTCCGTAAATATTTGCCTTGACATTTCAATTCATATTATGGTATTCTATGTGATAAGAAGTGTGTGAGTGTGTGAGTGTGTAAGTTCCAGTTCTTTTACAAAAATGTTCATTTTTTTAAGGAGAAGGAAAGATGAAAAAAAGCTTGTTTGTATTATTGGTTTTGGGACTTTTTTCTACCAGTTATGCCCTCGTTTATACCTTTGACACAGATGTTGAAGGTTTCCAAAATGTTGCCTGGCAGGCATCCGGCAATGTCAAACAGACTCATACAGCCGGCGGCTGGCAGATGCTGCTAACAAAAGAGTTTTCTTGGACACCCGGCGGCGGAGAACCCGTCCAGCAGCTTGCCATGCAGGCCCTGGCAAATGACCCGGATGCAAGAATCTCTTTTGACCTTTGGCTTGATGGCAACAGCTTTCCGGCAGGAGTTGCAACCTGGTATCAGTTCAATCTCGTTGGCAACAGTGACGGAACTGCCGGATGGACTCAGCTTGATAAGGTTGTAGAGGGCTATCACAACGAAGATGATCAAACTGTGCTGACTTGGCATATTGACCTGCCGTTTTCGGCGCTTGGCTGGCAGCCCGGCGATGGGTGGTTCCAACTTTGGACAGGCGCCAATTCTGAGGATAGTGTACCGGTTAACTTCTACATTGACAATGTACGACTGGTCCCTGAACCGGCCACTTTGTCCCTGCTCGGTTTGGGTGCGGCGGCTCTGTTGCGGAAGAAGAAATAACCTCCAATCAAAAGTCTTTAAGAAATGAAGAATTTATAAAGAGCCGGAATCGGAAAGAAAACCATCCGGCTCTTTATTTTGCTTAAAGTGGAACGCTGCCTGCAAAAATGTATGGGGTTGAATAAGAATCCGACTTTCGTAAAGGATTGGTTTTCAAACACTTCAGACTCACGAAAGTTACAGAAAGCATTAAACAAATGGTAAAATATTCTTTACATCTTTTTTTGGGATGCATTATTTTTTCTGTACCCATGGTTAATGCCGATAATTCCCGTATTTATTTTAATGGTCAGGATTTATTCCTTAACGGTCTGAACCTGGCTTGGCAGTATTTCGCCAATGATATCGGCCCTTCTTCTTATTCTCCGGATCTGGCACATTTTGAGACTGTATTCAGCCAACTGGAGGCCCATGGAGCCAACTGCATGCGGCTGTGGCTTCATACAAACGGCGCCCACACCCCCGCCTGGAACGGCTTTACCGTCACCGGTCCCGGCACTAATACCATTTCGGATCTGGAAGCGATTCTGGATCTGGCATGGGAGCATAATATCGCCCTGATGCTGTGTCTTTGGTCCTTCGATATGCTGCGAGAATCCTATGGCACGACGATTACGGATCGTTCAATGGCCATTTTAACCAACCCTTCTTATCGGCAATCTTACATCAATAATTCGTTGATTCCTATGGTGACCGCACTGCGGGGGCATCCGGCTATCCTTGCCTGGGAGATTTTTAACGAACCCGAGGGTATGAGCTATGAATTCGGCTGGTCAGGAATCCGACGTGTATCGATGACCAATATTCAGGCGTTTGTCAACCTGTGTGCCGGAGCCATCCACCGCGCTGATCCGGCGGTACGGGTGACCAACGGATGCTGGGATATGCAGGCCGGAACCGATGTAGACGGCCATACCAATTATTACACGGACAGCCGCTTGATTGCCGCCGGCAATGATCCGGACGGAACCCTGGATTTCTACTGCATTCATTACTATGACTGGGCCAAGGATAGCCATTCTCCCTTTCTGCATCCAGCGTCTTACTGGGGACTGGATAAACCGCTGGTGATCGCTGAATTTTATCCCAACTGCGCCTATTGCACCTCTGCCTCCTATGAAACTCTGTACCAAAACGGATATGCCGGAGCTCTGGCCTGGTCCTGGACCGACACCGTTCCTCACTCTCAAATGCTGGACCACATCCTGGCCGTTTCCAGCGCACATCGGGACGATATCCTGATTTATAAAGAGGGCGCCCCTGTACCGCCTGTCTGCACAATCACATGGCCGCTGGATCAGATCCGGATTCCCGCTAATGCAACGCTGATCATTCGTGCCGACGCAACGGATACATATGGAGCCATAGAAAAAGTGGAGTTTTTCCAGGGAACCGTAAAACTGGGGGAAATTACGCAAGCCCCTTACGAACTGACCTGGTCAGATATTCCGGAAGGAACTTATGTGTTATCCGCCAAGGCCGCAAACAGTTCTGGGCTGCTGGGCATCTCTGCGGCTGTCACGCTAATTGCAGGCGGCAGCGCGAATCCGCAAATCACCCGGTACGAGGCGGAAAACGCGATTTACAGCGGTGCAATCTCCGTGCAGTCCTCTGCAAATGCAAGCGGCGGAAAATACCTGAACATGACTAAGCCAGGCGTCATTACTTGGGATATAAGCGTGCCGTTTGCCGGATCTTATGATCTGGTTTTTGGGTATAATCTTCATTATGACACGCCGAAAACGCAATATCTGAAGATTAATGATAATCCTTCATTTGAAGTTGAATTTACAGCCGCTCAGACCGGAACATGGCTCGAAAAAACCATTCCGGTTTATCTGAACGCAGGAAGCAATCAGATTAAGATAGAATCCTATTGGGGCTGGATGTTTTTTGACTATATCCAAATAGAATCGCTCGCTCTTTGTGCCGAGGGAGATCTGAATCTGGATTGCCAGGTGAATATGAACGATCTGTTGATCCTGGCCGCAGGATGGCTGAACCCCTACGATCTCAAGGACCTGGCGGATCTTTCAAAAGATTGGAATTTTTAAAAAGTCTGATATCTCTTTTTTGTACTC
>JAKJEN010000043.1:0-11839 GCA_022705405.1 Planctomycetota bacterium
TGATTCCTTCACGCCGCAGCGGAACCGCCACGGCAACGCCTTCTGGAAAGTTCTGGATGCCAATGCCCATGGCCAGGGCACAGGCGCCTGAAAAACTGGTCTCTGTCAACCCATGGCCAAGCGCGCCAAAGGCCACCCCGACGGCCAGCCCTTCCGGGATATTGTGGATTGTGATTGCCAGTACCAGCAGAATGCTCCGTCGCCAAGTGGTATGGATACCCTCGGCTTCTTCGATGGGATAGCCCAGATGCAGGTGCGGCAGCGCCATATCGATCAGACGCAAAAAAACGCCGCCCAGCAAAAAACCGACCACCGCCGGTACCCAGGAGATCTGCCCCTGGTTGGCGGCCATCTCAATGGCCGGGGCCAAAAGCGACCAGAAACTGGCCGCGATCATCACTCCGCCGGCAAAGGAAAGCATGAAATCCAGCGTCTTGCGGTTAATCTGTTTGAAAAAAAACACACAGGACGCCCCCAGAGCTGTCAGCCCCCAGGTAAACAGGGTTGCGATCAGCGCCTGAAAAACAGGATTTAACTGTTGCATCCACCCAAACATTGTCGCCTTTCGATGGTTAAGAAAAGTCCATGCCTTGATACTATACTCCAAGCCGCCTAAAAGGTCAATCTTCGGGGATATCCTTTCTGAGCGGAAAATCTCTACCCGAGCGATCTTTTGCCCTGATGACAAATTATTGACATTGAACCGGAGGGATTTTAGGGTAGTATAAATACGAAAGCATCTGCATCCTTTTTTATCAGAAAGGGTTTATTTATGCATTCGAATAAAAATCAGACCTCTGCCCTACCGATTATATTTCAGGCAGCTATAGTTTTCTCTGTCTTGATTTCAAGCGCTGATTCAATCTTCGCAGAAGATCCCAATGCTCCGGTTTATCTGAAAGACTACTTGCAGGAGGCAGCGGCCAAAAACGCCGGTCTTCAAAGCGCCTACGAGCAGTGGCGCTCTGCTATGCTGGCCGTCAGACCTGCCGGCACGCCGGAGGACCCAAAACTCGAATATGATTACTTCATCCGGGATACCTCGATGGGCGATCGGCATCGGCTTCGCATCATGCAGATGCTTCCATGGTTTGGAACGCTTGAAGCGCGAACCGATGCCGCTTCGGCAGCGGCGAAAGCGGCAGGCCAGCGCTATCAGGCGGAATATCTGGATCTGGTCCGGCGAGTCAAACAGTCGTTTTATGAATATTCCTATTTGGCTAATGCTGTCCGAATCGCTCAGGCCAATCTGGATTTGTTGAGGTCATTTGAACAGGTAGCTCAGTCCCGCTACCGGGTGGCGGCCGCGGCGCAGGCGGATGTGATTCGGGCACAGATCGAACTGGCTGAGATGGAAGATGCGCTGGTCAGCGTCGAACAGATGCGCCGGCCCGCCTCCGCCGAGTTATGCGCGATTTTGAATCGACCGACCGATGTTCTTCTGCCGTGGCCTGTCTGTGGCCAAACCAGCTTAATTCGCCCGGATGTCGGAAAAATCAGCCAACAGCTGGCTCAGTCAAACCCTGAATTGAAGGCGATCCGATTTGACGCTGTCTCGGCGCGGCATGAGGCGGATCTTGCCGATAAGCGTTTTTATCCGAATATCGACCTTGGCGTGGAGTGGATGTTTTTAAATAGAGATCAATCCGGCATGAGCGGCAATGATCACGATCCGGTGGCGCTGATGTTTTCGATCAATCTTCCTATCTGGCAAGATAGTTACCGCGATAAGGTCGGCCAGGCCCGATCGCAGGTTGTCCGCATCCGCCGGCAGGAGCAGCAGAAAACCAACGACCTTTCGGCCGAAGCCGCACGGACAATTTATGACTTGGAAGACAGTTGGCGAAAGACCGTTCTGTACAGCAGCATCTTGATCCCCAAAGCCCGACAGATGGTCCAGGTCTCAGAGGATGCCTATCGCTCGGGCAGTCTCGATTTCCTCCGCTTACTTGATGCACAACGCAAACAGTTGATGTATGAACTGGCCTATGAGCGATCTTTGACAACGCATTTGCAGCAACAAGCCCGCTTGGAGCAACTGCTGGGAGGAAAAATTCCGGACACAAACCAGCCATAAATAATGATTTTCGAGGTTGTTGTTAAGAACATAATTGCTACTTAACTAATAGATATACTATGATAAACGGGACGCTTCATTGTTAAAAATTCACAGGTTTTATAAGTATGCTAAGAAAAATAACTTATATCTTAATTGCCATACTTTTTTTTGCCTTTGGCTACTGGTTTAGAGGCCCTGAAAACCACCCAAATTCTCAAGCAAACATTGAGACAGGGAAAAAGGCAGAGGTTTGGACCTGTTCGATGCATCCTCAAATCCAACTTCCCAAGCCGGGTAAGTGCCCGATCTGTTTTATGGATCTGATTCCCTTGACGGATGAACAAACCCAGACTTCCGGATCAATGATCTCTTTTTCACCGTCTGCTGTACATTTAATGGAAATTGAAACGGCCGTGGTAGAGCGAAAACCGGCACAGGCCCAGATTCGACTGATAGGCAAACTGGATTATGACCAAACCCGTGTCAAATCGATTTCTGCCTGGACAGCCGGACGGATCGACCGGCTTTTTGTGGATTATACCGGGATGCCGGTCCGAAAAGGCGATCACATGGCCGAATTGTACAGTCCGGACCTGATTAGCGCTCAGGCCGAGTTGTTGGGGGCTTTGCAGTCAGCCGGACAGATCGAAAGCAACTCGCCTCTTTTGAGGCAGTCGGCTGACCGAAGCGTGCAGGCGGCGAGGGATAAATTGCGGCTACTGGGTGTGACGGCCAAGCAGATTGCCCAAGTAGAAAAGAGCGGAAAGGTAATGGATCATCTGACGATCTATGCCCCGATTGGCGGAGTGGTGATAGAAAAGTCCGTATCCGAAGGAATGTACGTCCAGACTGCAAGTCCGATTTATACAATTGCGGATTTGTCAGCGTTGTGGCTGACGCTGGACGCATACGAATCGGATTTGGCATGGCTTCAATACGGACAGCCGGTCGAGTTTACGACAGAGGCATATCCGGGGCGTTTGTTTGAGGCCAAGATCAGTTTTATCTCGCCAACGCTGGATCCGAAAACCCGCACAGCGCAAGTAAGGGCAACCGTGGAAAACACAGAGGGTTTGCTCAAGCCGGAGTTGTTTGTGCGGGCGCAGGTCAGGGCCTCATTGACCGAGGAGGGCCGTACGATGTCGGCGGATCTGAAAGGCCGATGGATCTGCCCGATGCATGGAGATATAGTGCGAGACCAGGCCGGCAAGTGCGATATTTGCCAAATGGACCTGGTTCGAGCCGAGACGTTGTACAAACCGGATGACAAACCCCAGATGCCTCTGATGATTCCGGCGGAGGCAGCGCTGATTACCGGACAGAATCTGGATCGAGCGGTGGTTTATGTGCAGATTGAAGGGCAGGAGAAGCCGACGTTTGTCGGAAGGCAGATTGTATTGGGACCGCGGGCAGGGGCTGAATACATCGTTCGCGAAGGATTGATAGAAGGAGAACGGGTGGTCGCCCGCGGGGCATTCAAGATTGATTCATCTCTTCAGATTCAGGCCAGGCCGAGCATGATGACCATTGATCCTGCGGCCCGCGAGTCCGGAGCCATTGAGCAGACCCATTGCCCGGTCATGGGCGGGCCGATTGATAAGGATGTCTTTATTTTATATCAGGGTAAAAAGGTTTACTTCTGCTGCCCCGGATGCGAGGCCAGTTTTTTGAAGGAGCCGGAGAAGTACCTGGATAAATTGCCGCAGTTTCACAAGTAATTTAACTGGGCGAAACCTTGCGGAGAGTTACTGCTGCGATGAAAGAATCCCGATACAATCTGACGCCTGAGCAGGAATCCTGGATTGGAAAGATCCTGGGCTTTTGCATTTACAACAAACTGGTCGTAGGTCTGATCGCCTTATTCGTCATCGGCTGGGGTATCTATGTAGCGCCGTTTGACTGGCAATTCGCAGCGCTTCGCCGTAATCCGGTAGCCGTGGATGCGATTCCGGATATCGGAGAAAATCAGCAAATCGTCTTTACTGAATGGCCCGGCCGAAGCCCGCAGGATGTAGAAGACCAGGTCACCTATCCTTTGACTACGGCGCTGCTGGGTATTCCGGATATTCAGGTGATTCGCAGCAGTTCCATGTTTGGCTTTTCGTCAATTTATGTGGTGTTCAGGGATTTTACCTTTTTTGAGAAATGGATCGGCGGCAAGGATTTCTATTGGACGCGAAGCCGAATCCTTGAAAAGCTCAACAGTCTGCCTGCAGGGACGCTGCCGCCCGGAGTGATGCCGACGATGGGGCCGGATGCGACGGCGCTGGGACAGATCTACTGGTACACGCTGGAGGGGCGCGATCCGCAAGGCCGGCCGGCGGGAGGATGGGACCTGGAACAGTTGCGGACGATTCAGGACTGGCAGGTGCGTCCGCGGCTGCGTTCGGCAATGGGGGTCAGCGAGGCGGCCTCGGTGGGAGGATTTGTGCGGGAGTATCAGATCGAGGCCGACCCGGATGCGATGCGGGCATTCGGCGTGGGATTGGATGAGGTCTTTGCCGCAGTGCAGCGGTCCAACATCGATGTCGGAGCCCAGACGATTGAACTGAATCGGGTCGAGTATCTGGTTCGCGGCGTCGGATTTATCAAATCGCTTGAGGATGTCGAGAGTGCGGTCATCCGAGTCCGGGATAATGTTCCGGTGCAGATTAAGCATGTGGCAAAGGTGACATGGGGACCGCAGGTCCGCACCGGCGCCCTCGATAAGGCGGGCGCCGAGGCGGTAGGCGGCGTGGTAGTGGCCAAGTATGGTTCCAATCCGCTGGAAGTAATCCAAAGCGTCAAACAGAAAATCGAAGAACTATCTCCGGGCTTGCCTTCCAAAACGCTGGCCGACGGAACCGTGTCGAAGGTGACAATTGTTCCGTTTTATGACCGGACCGGCCTGATTTATGAAACGCTCGGTACGCTCAACGACGCTATTTATCAGGAAGTGCTGGTGACGGTCATCGTTTTGATTATCATGGTGCGTCATCTTCGCAGTTCGATTCTGATTAGTTCCGTCATGCCGCTTGCAGTGCTGGGCTGCTTTATTCTGATGAAGATCTTTGGCGTAGATGCCAATATTGTATCCCTGTCGGGGATTGCGATTGCGGTGGGGACCATTGTTGATATGGGGATCGTGATCTGCGAGAACATTTTAAAACATCTGGAGGAAGATCCGCCGGACATGCCGAGGGCTGAGGTCATTCACCGAGCGGCGGCGGAGGTGGGAGGGGGAGTATTTTCAGCATGTGCTTCGACAATAATCAGTTTTCTGCCGGTGTTCTTTATGAGCGGACCGGAGGGCAGACTCTTTAAGCCGCTGGCGTTTACCAAAACCTTTGCGCTGTTTGCCTCCATTGTCATTGCGCTGACCGTGATCCCGCCGATTGCGCACCTGGTGTTTTTCCCGCGAAAGATCGGCTCTAAATACATTCGAATCTTTTTGTACAGTCTGCTTGCGCTGGCAGGGTTGTGGGTTTGCTTTCGTTTCAATTGGCCGGCGGGATCGGCGCTGATTCTCCTGGCGGCATATTCTCTGTTTCGGGATCGGATCCCTCCGAGTATTCGGAAAAAGGCCCCGCTGGTTGGAAATCTTGTGGTTCTTTTGCTGGTGGCCGTGCTGCTGACGGCCGACTGGAATCCGCTGGGCGTACAGAAAGGGCTGCCGCTGAATCTGCTGTTTGTGGTTTTGCTGATCGGAGGACTGATGGGGGTTATTTTGCTGTTTCAGCATTATTATGAACCGATTTTGAGATGGTGTCTGGTTCACAAAATTAAATTCCTGTCGATTCCGACGGTCTTGCTGCTTCTGGGGGCGCTAATCTGGTTTGGCTTTGAAAGACTGTTTCGTTTTGTACCCGGTGAACTTCGAGCAAACCGTCTTTGGTCGTCGGCTGCCCATACGTTTCCGGGCCTTGGGCGGGAATTTATGCCGCCTCTGGATGAAGGTTCTTTTCTGCTGATGCCGACTACGATGCCGCATGCCTCCTTTGGCGAGGCGCTGGACATCCTTCAGAAGCAGGATACCGCGATTGCCGCTATTGCAGAGGTTGAATCCATTGTGGGAAAGATCGGACGAGCCGATTCGGCCCTGGACCCGGCGCCGGTTGGTATGATCGAAACAGTGATCAACTATAAGGAAGAATACATCACAGATCAGTCGGGCCGGCGTGTCCGTTTTCGTTATGACAGACAAAAGCAGACGTATATAAGAGACGCCGACGGCCGACTGATTGAAGATCCGCACGGCAGGCCGTATCGACAATGGAGAGATCACATCCGTACGCCGGATGATATCTGGCAGGAAATTGTATCCGCTGCTCAGATTCCAGGCGCTACCAGTGCGCCCAAACTGCAGCCGATCGCGGCCCGGCTGGTGATGCTGCAAAGCGGAATGAGAGCGCCGATGGGAATCAAAATCAAAGGACCCGATCTGGAAACCATTGAGCAAGTCGGACTGGAACTGGAAAAGATTCTTCGTCAGGTTCCGGGGGTGGAGCCGACTACGGTCGTTGCCGATCGAATTATCGGAAAGCCGTATCTGGAAATTGTACCCGATCGGCAGGCCCTGGCTCGATTTGGCATTTCAATTGAACAGTTCCAGCAGGTGGTGGAGGTGGCGATCGGAGGCATTCAGATCTCCACAACGGTGGAAGGCAGGCAGCGGTTTCCGGTACGTGTCCGGTATATGCGGGAAATTCGCGGCCAAATTGAAGGGATCGGCAAGATCCTGATTCCTGCCGCCGAAGGCGTGCAGATTCCGCTGATTCAGCTTGCACAAATTCGATATGTGCGAGGGCCTGAGGCCATCAAAAGCGAGGATACAGCCCTGACCAGTTATGTCCTGTTTGATATGAAACCAGGACAGACCGAAGTGGATATGGTGGATGCCGCCGCCCGGCTCATCCGAGAAAAGGAGGCCGCCGGAGAGTTTATTCGTCCGCCGGGGGTAGAGATTACCTTCGCGGGCACATACGAAAACCAGCTCCATGCCGCCAGAACTCTGATGATTTTGGTGCCGATATCGCTGTTCAGCATTTTTCTGGTTCTGTATTTTCAATTCCGTGCAGTTTCCACAACCCTGCTGGTTTTTGTCGGTGTCATGGTGTCCTGGTCGGGAGCTTTCCTTCTGATCTGGCTGTATGGACAGCCCTGGTATATGAATTTCACCCTGTTCGGAGTAAACATGCGGGATCTTTTCCAGATTCATCCGATCAATCTCAGCGTAGCGGTCTGGGTGGGTTTTCTGGCTCTGTTTGGCATAAGCGATGATGACGGAGTCATTATGGGGACTTATTTGATTCAGGCGTTTCGAAACAAAAAGCCCTCTACGATAGAAGAAATACGCAACACCACGCTTGCGGGAGGAAAGAGGCGAGTCAGGGCCGCCCTGATGACCACGGCCACAACCATTCTGGCCCTGGTTCCGATCTTTACCTCCATTGGAAGGGGCAGCGATATCATGGTGCCTATGGCAATTCCTTCTTTCGGCGGAATGTTAATTGAAATCCTGACCATGCTGATTGTACCGGTCCTGTATTGCGCCATCCAGGAGCGGAAGATCAGACTTGTGGAAGGCACCGAAGCCCAAACCTCTTGAAAGACAAACAATTTTTGAATAGCGTCTGTTATCCGGGTCAATCGGTCAACTATAGTCCCGGATAGCGATTCAGCCATCCGGCGGCAAATACGATCAGGTCATCGATGTCTACGGCATTGTTTTTGGGGGTTGAAATATCACAAAGGGGGTTATAATCGGAATCCCCCAGGGCCGTCATCCACGCTGCCGACAGAATCGCAAGGTCGGGCATACCAACTGTGCAGGATTTATCAAAGTCGGCCGTGATTGGATTGATCGGCAATAGGCCCTGCAGTACCATGCTGGGGATATAGCCGCTGACCGAGTAGTATTTTCCATAAAAGTCGCCCCAGAGAAGGGGATCGCCGTGGGCGCCGGATTCCGAGCCCAGACTCAAAACACGGTTGGACAGCGCCTCTTTAATGAAATAGGAACCGTCGGGGGCTGTCCGAACGGAGTTATTGTAAGAAAAATCGATCAACAGATTACTTGAACCGTTGTATAAAAACGGATTATTAAAGTGAAAATTGATCCATCCGGTTGCGCTGATGGTTGTAATGGCCTGATAAACGATGGTCCATCCGGTTGCAGGAATCTGACTGTTCGGATTATAAAAAGTATTCCAGGCGGTATGCTGCATCCGAATAGTGAAGTTGTTCAAAGTACCGCCGGGTGCAGTATGTACCCTTATGGCCAGATCGGTGATGTAGCGGGAGGCGCCCAGTTCGCTTTGCAGTAAAATAACCTGAACTCGGGTATCGAAGTAAGCGCCGGTGCCCAGCAGCATTCCGCCGCTCAGGTAGGTGTTGGAATCTGTTCCATATTCAAGGTTAATTTGGTTATTGACGGCAATGGCGACTGTGGCAATGTTGGAATCTCCGCCGGATGGGGGCATGCCGCCGTCATTGGCCCTGAAGGTGAAGGTATCCTGCCCGCCAAAGTAGGGACAGGGGGTATAGATCACCTGGTTTTGCGTATAGGCCATCGTGTATGGAACCGACTCAATGGGACCGACATCGGGCTCGCTCAGAAAGCCGTGCGATGGCAGTGAGACGATCGTATAGGTGTAAAAATCCGGGTCAGGCAGGCCATCGTCGATCGACAGCAGCGTAATGATCTTCTGCTGAGTGGATTGGGTTTCTGTCTGCACATCCTGAGCTATCGGCGGAGAAGCGTTGGAAGCGGCAAAGTTGATCCCCCATTTGTTGCCGGTAGTGGCGCTGTTATCGACGGACCGACCGGTGGCGACGTTTTGATCAGCGAACTGGTAGCCGCTAAGAGAGACCGAGAGCCGATATGTGGTATTGGACGCCATATTCTTGAAGGCATAGATGCCGCGGTTGTTGGTGACGGTTTGCTTGCTTAAGGCGTAGCCGATCCAGGCGGAGACGACTGCGTTTTCAAGAGGCGCTCCGCCCATCGATGTAACCCTGCCGCTGACGACCTGGCCGCTGCCGCTGGGGTAAATGTTGTAAAGACACTCGTGAAGGATATTGAACTGTGGAAATGAGTCAATTGTCGGCAGTTGATACCAGGTGTCATCCAGCCCTTCCCAGCCCATATTGAGGTGGTGGTAGGCGGCTGTGCCTTGGTAGCCGTAGCCGTCAGCGATGACGGCGTGTCCGCCTGAAGGTCCATCTATGCCAAGGATCACAGGCAAGCCCGCGTCAAGATTGGAATTTATCATAGTCCAAAGGGCCGAATTTCCGGAAGAGGGAAAGCCAAAACCGTAAATACTATTGGCGAATTTGAAAGTGTCGACCAGTTGCGTATCGGCTGTTGCAAGAGAAGAAGAGGAACCGGAGGATGTATAAGACATATTGACGGAAATGCCGGCGTCGTAGCATAGCGCCCCGATAGCTTCCCGCTGGGTCGTTGTCAGTCCGGAGGCGGGAATATAGGGCATTTGACTCCAGTTATAAGCCCCGCCATAGCCGTCTCCGCCGCGTGTATTTTTAAAATATGGGACCCTGTCGACGAAAATTTCAAAGTTTTTTACACCGATACCGACGCTTGGCCACGAATGATAGCGCATCAATTGGGCCATAGCTGTGGCCACGCATCCGGCGGGATAATGATTGGGTGTATAGTAGTTGTAGCAGTACCCGCCGCCAGAGTTTCCCTGTCCCCATTGGCTTTGAAGAAAGGGATTTACACGGACATCGCTGATTGACGGCAGGGAGGCAGCGATAGGTTCGCCTTCGACGCCTGCGGCGGCAAGGTCGTTCCACAAACGCGCCGCTTGGCTGCGTGGTCCTTTTTGGCGAGTTTGTCCATCCTTTGCGTCTGCATTGTCCTGTCTTTGGGCGACAATTTGAAGGCGATGGCTTAAGTCTTTAGTTACCAGATTGTTTAGAGGGTTGGGCTGGTCAGGATTGAGATAGCCGGTAGCGGAAAAGGCAATAACTGGTTCTATTTCATCGTCGGCCGAAAGGATAATGAATCCCTGCGGGTCCAGATGTGCGATGTAATATAAAGTCAGCCCATCTTCATTGAGAACGGGTTCGGCGACATTCAGTTGGGCGCTGATCGGAGAATCCAGCGGATTTGTGTTTTTCTTTAACCAACCATGGATGGTTGCTTGAGCTTTCTCAAAGGGGATTGGGACAGAAAACGTAAACTGGGAAAGAATTAACACTAAACTGAATAACCAAATACTCGTTAAACAGTTTTTTTTAACCATAACTTTCCAATCAATAAATGGAATTAGTCTATCTCTTATCTTGTATATGGTAAAATAATTATATCATTTGGGCATACGTTCCCAAACGAAATTATATTATAGAGAAAAATTTTTTGAAAATCTGCTTTACTTTTCAAATATATTTGTCTATAATGTCTATAGACATACAATATATGAATTTTTAAATATAGGCAAATACATCGGCTATGAAACTAACAACAAAAAGTGAATACACCATCCTTGCTCTGCTTTATATGGCCCGAAAAGGCGAAGGGGTGTACGTGAAGATTGAAGAGATCTGCAAGGCCTGCGATATTCCCAAAAAATATCTTGAACTGCTGCTGACATCTCTGCGCCAGAGCCGCTATATCCAGACCCGTCGCGGGACAAGCGGGGGCTATCGGTTGTCCCGCCCGGCAAAAGAAATCACAATTGCTGAGATCATCCGGCTTATGGATGGAGCATTGGCGCCGACTGAATCGGCCAGCGTTTATTTTTTTGCTGATACGCCGCTGATTCGAGAACCGAAAATGCTGGCTGTTTTTCGGGAGATTCGGGATTTTATCGCCAATCGACTGGAAAAACTGTCCCTGGCGGATTTGACATAAAACACCAAAGGAATGACTATGAAAAGAATTTTATTTGCCGCTGTAGTTTTAGGAATTATTGCCAATCTCGGATGCAAGCGAAATCCGCATGAGGCAAGTTCAGAATCGGATCTGAAGGGAACTATCTCCATTTCAGGGGCTTGGGCCATGTACCCAATGGCGGTCAAGTGGGCCGAACAGTTCCGCAAGGTTCATCCGAAGGTACAGATTGACATTTCCGCAGGCGGGGCGGGCAAAGGAATGGCCGATTGTCTGTCGGGGGCGGCGGATCTGGGAATGGTCTCGCGGGAAATCAATTCGGCGGAGATCGAGCGCGGCGCTTGGGCCATGGCCGTGACCAAGGATGCCGTGATCCCGACGGTCAATCGTAATAATCCGGTCATAGACGATCTTCTGAGAAAAGGCATTACTCGCAGGCAGTGTGAAGATCTGTGGATTTTGGGCCATCAGACAAATTGGGGCGTTTTGACCGGCGGCGATTGCGATCTGCCGGTACATGTCTATACCCGCTCTGATGCCTGCGGAGCAGCTGAGACATGGGCCCGCTATATGGGCCGCAACCAGGAAGATCTGAAAGGGCTTGGCGTTTTCGGCGATCCGGGGGTAGCCGAAGCGATCCGGCAGGATGTCCTTGGAATCGGTTTTAACAACGTCAATTACGCCTATGATGATACGACAAAAAAGCCGATGGATCAGATGTCGGCGGTTCCCCTGGATGTCAATGAAAACGGACGGATTGATCCGGAGGAATCGTTTTATGAAGACCGGGATGCTCTGACGGCTGCCGTGGCGGCCGGCCGCTACCCTTCGCCGCCGGCGCGCGATTTGTATCTGGTTTCCAAAGGCCGGCCCGTGAAGAAAGAAATAGTCGCCTTTCTCCGATGGATTCTGATGGATGGGCAGGCCTTTGTTTCCGAGGCGGG
>JAKJEN010000043.1:11956-12235 GCA_022705405.1 Planctomycetota bacterium
TGTCTCTGCTGACTTGGGCTGTCGGGTTGATTGTGGTTGCGATGGCGGTTGGTCTGCTGACCAAATCATGGCCGATTCTGAAAACCCGGCCGCTGGGCGAATTGCTTTTTTCATCGAATTGGTTTCCTCTGCGAGGCCAGTTTGGTTTCCTTCCATTTATCGTCGGTTCCTTGTGGGTAACGGGGACAGCGATTATGATTGCTGTACCGCTTTGTCTGCTGACAGGAATTTACCTGGCCGAATACGCACCGCGGCTGGTACGAGAGTGGTCGCGGCCGC
>JAKJEN010000043.1:12269-17653 GCA_022705405.1 Planctomycetota bacterium
GTCTACGGTGTGTGGGGGGTTCTGGTGGTGGTGCCGTGGGTGAAAAATACGGTGGCTCCGTTATTTGGGGCGACCTCAACGGGCTATTGTGTGCTGGCGGGCGGGATTGTCCTGGCGGTAATGATTTTTCCGGTGATGATTCATATCATAGTGGAGATCCTGCGGGCGGTGCCGCGTGAATTCCGCGAGGCGTCGCTTTCGCTGGGAGCTACTCAATGGCAGACAGTCAAGCATGTGGTCCTGCGCAAGGCCTTGCCGGGAATTGCGGCCGCGGCAGCGCTGGGGCTTTCGCGCGCATTTGGCGAGACCATGGCCGTTCTGATGGTAGCCGGCAATGTAGCCCGACTGCCTGTGTCGGTTCTGGATGCCGCCTATCCGCTGCCGGCCTTGATTGCCAATAACTATGGCGAGATGATGTCCATCCCGATGTATGATTCGGCGATGATGCTGGCCTGCCTGATTCTGATGGGGGTGGTTTTGCTGTTTAATAGTCTGGCCAAACTGGTGCTGATCCGAGCGGAAAAACAGGTGCAATAGGAGATGAGGGATGGATTACAGACGGATTGAAGAACGCCTGATGAAGGTTTTGATGGTTGCCTCCACTGCGTTTATTCTGCTGACGCTGATCCTGATTGTCGGCGCTGTTGCAGTCAAAGGATTCGGTGCGATAAACTGGGCGATGCTTACCCAAACGCCTAAGGGGGGATTCTATCTGGGCAAGGAAGGCGGAATTCTAAATGCAATCCTCGGCTCGTTTTATCTGGCCGCTGCCGCGACCCTGCTGGCCCTGCTGATCGGTCTTCCGGTGGTTTTGTATCTGAACGTATATTGCAGGCGGGGGTCGAGGATGGCGGCGATGGTGCGATTTTCGCTGGATGTGCTCTGGGGTGTACCGTCGATTGTATTTGGGGCCTTTGGTTTTTTGATTATGCTCTCGGTCGGCCTGCGGGCCTCGCTGCTGGGAGGAATTCTGACAGTGGCCCTGCTGATGCTGCCGATTTTGTGTCGGGCGATGGATGAAGTGATGCGGATGGCGCCGCCCGATTTGCTGGAGGCGTCTTACGCATTGGGGGCCACGCGTTTTCAAACAGCGGTAAAGGTGATCACGCGCCAGTGCATGGCCGGAATTCTGACGGCCGTGCTGATCGCGTTCGGACGAGGTATCGGCGATGCCGCCTCGGTGATGTTTACCGCCGGCTTCAGCGATTCGATCCCGCATTCGCTGACTCGGCCGGCTGCGACGCTGCCGCTGGCGATTTTCTTTCAGTTGGGCTCGCCGATTCCGCAGGTGCAGGAACGGGCGTACGCTTCTGCGCTGGTTCTGACGGGGATTATTCTGGCCGTCAGCATCCTGTCCCGGGCGCTGAGCCGAAAACTGACACGAAATTCCGTTCTGTGAGGATTTGATGAACCGAAAAGGCCATATCCGTGTGGAAGATCTGAATGTGTATTACGGGCGCCAGCGCTCGCTTTGCGATATTCAGTTTGAAATTCCCGACCGGCAGATAATTGCGATCATCGGTCCGTCCGGCTGCGGAAAAACGACATTTCTCAAATGCCTCAATCGGATGGTTGAACTGGTCGAGGGCGTCCGGGTTAGCGGAAAAGTGCTGGTCGACGGCGAGAATATTTATGATCCAAAAGTAGAAATCACTCGCGTTCGCAGAAAAATGGGCCTGCTTTCACAGACCCCGCGTCCGCTGCCGATGTCAATCTATGATAATATCGCCTATGGGCCGCGGATTCACGGCATCAGAGATCGAGAGAAACTGGATGAGATTGTGGAGTTTCGCCTGCGCCAGGCGGGTTTGTGGGATGAAGTGAAGGATCGGCTGGACAGTCCGGCCTCAAAAATTTCAATTGGGCAGCAGCAGCGGCTGTGCTTGGCGAGAGGGCTGGCGGTGGAGCCGGATATTATTTTGGCCGATGAACCGACCTCGGCGCTGGACCCGATGTCCAGTCGTCGGATTGAAGAGTGCTTCGGGGAACTGAAGAAGGACTATACGACGATTATCGTCACGCACATTCTGCGGCAGGCCCGGCGGCTGGCCGACTATGCAGCGTTTTTCTACTGCGGACAATTGATCGAACACGGCCCGGCCCAGCAGATGTTTGAGGATCCCAAAGAGCAAATGACTCGCGAGTATATGAAGGGAGTCATCAGTTGATTTGCGCATGCATGTTTGTTGGATCTATATAAAGACTGTCGCTTCATAAATGGCCCCGCTCTGTTTGATGCCAATATCTGGATCAGGTAAAATTTGTCGTTCTTCTGGATAAACCAAAAAATCGACATCACGTTCGTCTTGTTTTTAACAGTGCCAAGGAGATATTTTCAAATTTTACGGATTGCAGGTTTTGCAGGGACGCCGTCCGGAGGCGGCTTGTTCACGGGATTGGAAATAGACCTTTTTTTCTTCTGCTATGCGTTTGGCATGGGGACAATCGGCGCGATGAAAAATCCGACTGGATTTGGAAGAGATATACCCGCGCGCCTGCGCGTGATTGGATGCGGCGGATTTAGAAATCTGCGAAGCCGGCTGCTGTACTGCCGCAGGCGCAGGGGACACAGCAGTCTGTGTTTCTTTTTCGGATGCCGAAGATAAAGGAACCTTCAGAATCCGCTTAACCAACCCCTGATCGACCAGATGGTCGCCGAGGTCTTTGCCGTTGACTTCAATGTCGGCGATCAGACAAAACTGCTGACCCCGCTGGATATTTTTCAACAGGATAACCGGTTTGTTGTCTCGGTTTGCAGAGATCAGAAAGTCGGCAAGAAAATCATGCAGTTCAGGATCCGGCGCTGCTCCGGACGATTCAAGTCCGCGGATTCGCACAGGCATATTGTGCCCGATCACCGGCGGATGGTTGCGGATATTACAGATCAGCGTAAAATCAGATGTGATTTGGACCACTTGAGAAATTTCCGCATCGCCATACGTGTCTGTTTTGGCCTCCTGTGCAGACGCATCAGAAGACGAGTTTGCGAAAAGACCGACAAGAAGCAGCCACGGCAGGTAAAGGTGTACCATTTGAAAGCCCTTTCCAAATCTGTGTTGGAAATAATGTATCTGCGATGCCATTAATCCTATCATACTTTTAATGTTTGGCAAGAATTTCACAACCGATTTGTAAATTTTATTTTAACAAAAAAATCAATCTATATAATTTTCGAGGTTCCAAAAATCGCAATCCGCCGCCCTGGATTTGCAAGCGTTCGGATGGTTCCTCAAGAAGTGCTTGCTGTTGGGATACTTACAGCGACTGTAGTTTATTTTTCGTCTGTCGAAGCAAGCGAAAGCAACTATGTTGTTTTTTTCTTTTCATTTTTTTAGTTTCTTTTCGAAAACCAAGTTGCTCTTCTGCTGCGAATCTTTATAATGAAGGTAAGATGAGGTTGGTGTAATGGAATGCCAGCGGGAACAGGAGGTTTCCTTATTATTGTCATGCAAGGAATCTCTGTAGTTAAAATGAATAATTGGCGCTTTTTCAGAGTCGCGGGCAAGGATGCCTGCGGCTCGTTTCTTTTTAAAAAGTGAGAATCTGGGTAAGTTCGATCCCGCGATCTTTACCGCCCACAAAAACGGACCTTAAAAACAGGCCCTGAATGAAGATTTTTTTAAAAATATCGGATATTTTTGTTAAAAGGAAGGTTTTTATCGGGTTTTAAAGCATATTTTTCAGTCCTTTCGCCTTGACATTCGTATCTATACTACCTACACTGGTCGGAACATAACGAGCCCCTCCACGAGAAAACTCTGAATAAAGGGGCTTTTGTTTTTAAAGCCATGGATGGCCTTTTCAAACACAACATCGAGAGCTAGCAAGTCGGTGTAGAAAAAATGGACCTCGCCAAGCGGTTTGGCACCCAGGTCTGCTTCCTTTATTAGATTGGAAAGGTTTGACATTGGCAAAATTGGAGAAAATGATGCCCTATCGCCGGCAAACACAGGTCGGCTATCAGGCGGCGCTGATTTCCAGTTTTTTGATTGGAGTAGCGCTGCTTATGGTTATGGCTACCAGCAGCCTGAACGGTCGGCGAGTTATCCCTCTGCATAGTTCCTGGTCTCCTTTTGAGTCCGATGGGTCTGCCCCCGGAATTGCCGGCGAGCAAATTCTTCCTGTGGAGGTTGCAGACAGCGATCTTCTGGAAATGCTTCGCAGTCTGGATCAGCAGGAAGATATCCTGCCGCAGGTCGTTCAAAAAGAACCTTTTAACGAGGAAAATACCGCTCAGTGGCGAGTAGTTCGTATGAAGGTGACGGCCTATTGCCCTTGCCGTAAATGCTGCGGCCGTCATGCGGATGGAATTACCGCTTGCAATCACCGGATTCGGCCTGGGGATGTGTTTGTTGCCGCCGACAAACGGTACCGGTTTGGTACAAGTATGATTGTGCCCGGTTACAATAACAATCGGCAGGTAGATGTTAAAGATCGCGGACGGCTGATCAAAGGCAACCGCCTCGATGTCTTCTTTGCTTCTCATCGGCAGGCCCAGAAATGGGGGGTCAAAACCCTTGATGTGCTCGTTCGTGTGGATTAAAAAAACATTGATTTTGACAAGCAAAACCCTGTTTTGTGAGGGTTTGGAAATTTTTCCGCAAAATAAAAAAGCAGGCCAAGGCGGATTTTTCTTGACTTGCTGACAGGCATGTAGTATAGTGCATTTGTTGCCCGTGCAAAATGGCGTTCTAACGCCGACGCACCATCCGCGGTAAGGTGCTTATATCGGCACGAGGCATCAGGGAGCGCGGCCCACAATCTGTTCAAAAGTAAATGTGCCTGCCTCCCTTTTTATATGCGCATCCATTGGAAGATTTCTGTCACTTTCCCTTTGGCCGACTATGGTCTGTGTTTTTTTGTTATTTTATGCAGTTTGCCCAAAAACACCTGAGAGCCCAAACCCGTAGAGCCGAAAAGGATGTATTGCTAAATACTTGTCAATTATCAGAATGCGGATATAATGGATTCGATGGAGATACGAAAGGCGAAAAGTCAGGATGTGCCGGCCATTCATGCACTGATCAGTTGCTATGCGGAACTGGACCGGATGCTTTTTCGTTCGATGGCGGATATTTACGAAAACCTTCAGGTTTTCCAGGTGGCCGAGTCAGACGGAAAAATCGTCGGCTGCTGCGCCCTGAAGGTAATTTGGGCAGATCTGGCCGAAGTCCAATCCCTGGCCGTAGATAAAAATTATTTCGGCAAAGGGCTGGGCAGATGGCTGGTGAAAAATTGTGTAGAACAGGCCCGAAACCTCGGAATAAAAAAAGTATTCACATTGACAATGGAACCGATTTTTTTTGAAAAAATCGGATTCAAACGTGTGGATAAAAAAACCCTTCCAATGAAAGTCTGGAGCGATTGCGCCCGATGTCCCAAAC
>JAKJEN010000044.1 GCA_022705405.1 Planctomycetota bacterium
CAAGAATCATCCGACCGTCGGACGGGTGCCTAATGGGGCTTATGTAGAGAGAGCCGAAACCGCTCAGTTTATTCAGCTGATCGGCGAACAGCGGTATGTCACCCTGACTTTACGGCATAATAATTTTACTACGGCCCAGCGAGTCCGGATGGCCATCGACAAATTGTATCCCGATTCGGCCTTTGCGCAAGATCCGGGAACGATTCGGGTGCGGATTCCGGACAATATTGGGGCGGCGGATGTGCTGGGATTTGTGGATTCACTGCTTCAACTGGATGTGGAAGTGGACATCCCTGGGATCGTGGTGATCAATGAACGGACCGGCACTATTGTTGTAGGGGGGACCGTCAGCATCTCGGAGACGGCCGTCGCCCAGGGCGATCTGGTGGTTAAGATTAAAGAGCAGCAATATGTTTCTCAGCCGACCACGCCGTTTACGGAAGGGGCCTCTACAGCCGTGGTAGATGACACCTCGCTGGCTGTTGAGGAACGGGAGGGGTATCTGATCAATGTTCCTACGGCCGTGACAGTGGAAGATTTGGCCCGCGCCCTCAATGCGATCGGGGCCTCGCCTCGCGACCTGATATCCATATTTGATGCGCTCAATCGCGCCGGCGCTTTGCAGGCGAAACTGGAGATGATGTGATGAAGATTGACGGAGAGTTGGATCGGCTGGCGCCAAATGCCCTGATTCGGATCGATACGGCCGACGGATCGGGGGAGAAAACAAAAGACCTCAAGCGTCTGGAGGAGACTGCCAAACAGTTTGAGGGTCTTCTGCTCCAGCAGGTATTCAAGCAGATGAAAGAGGCCACTGAGCAGCTGGAATCGGAGGAGGATGATGAAGGAGAGGCCGCAGTCGGCGAACAATACAAGAGCATGTTCTGGACTTTTCTGGGTCAGTCGGTTACGGAGCAGGGAGGATTTGGGATGTGGGAATCGATTTATGATCAGATGGCAGCTCAGGCGGCTCAGACAAACGATGTGAAATTTTCAGGACTGGGTGAACGAATATGAGAGCTCTCAGCAAGGAATTGATCGATGAACTGACTTTGTTTCTGGATTGTCAGTCTGAGCATCTGGAGAGGATGCTCGGCTTTCTGGATACGCTGCGGGAAGCCCTGATCCGGCGGAACCCGACGGTACTGCAGGAAATGCAGGAACATCTGCTGCAGGAGTCCAAGGTGCGCCAATCGCTGGACCAGTCTTTGGAAAATTTAAAGGAAAAGATCGGCCGTCAGCTGGGATGCTCGGCGCAGGAGGTCTGCCTGTCGCTGATCTGCCGGGCGGCTGGGACGGCTGCCGAGCAGGCCATTGTCGCACGTCAGCGGCATCTGGCAGAGCAGGCGATTCGTGTGCGGCAGCAGCATCAGGGGACCGAGCTGCTGGTTCGGGAATGCGCCCGACTGAATCAGCGGTATTTGGAAGCGCTCACAGGACAGCGGGAGAAAGGAACGACTTACGATTCCCGCGGCCGCTCAGCCCGAAGCGCTCAGGCGGGTCTGCTGAGCGTGGCCCTGTAGCGGATTGAGATTTTCGATTGGATAAACCATGGCAAGTTATGAAATAGGGATTTCCGGAATTCATGCGGCCCAGAAAGCCCTGAATGTCATCGGGAACAATCTGGCCAATGCGGCGACGGAAGGATACCACAAGCAGGAGATTGACCTGCGGCCGGCGGAGGATGCGCTGTCCAACGGACAGATGGTCGGCCAGGGAGTGGAATTTTCAGGGATTCGCCGCCGGCTGGACACATTTCTTGAGTCGGAGATGATTCGATACAATTCGACGCTTTCGATGGTGTCCCGAAAGCTGGATGCGATGCGGATTGTGGAAAGCGGCATGGGCGAATTGTCGCAGACCAGCATCAGCAAAAGTCTGGATAATTATTATGCCTCGATTCATAACCTGTCCATGCGGCCGCAGGATGTAAACTATCAAACCTCCGTTTTATCTTCGGCGGAAACTCTGACCAATCAGATTCGAAATCTGGCTTCTGTGGTCAACAGTTTGCAAGACTCCATGTACACGGAGGCGGAATCCATTGTAAACCAAATCAATCAGCTGGCCAGTCATATCGCGTCGATGAATCAGGAGATATTCACTCTTCTGGTGCGCGGGCAGGAATGCAATAACCTGATGGATCAGCGGGATCTGCTGATAGGTCAATTGGGAAAACTGGTCGATGTGCGAACCCAGCAGCGGGAATATGGGGTCGTGGATGTGTCTATTTCCGATATGCCTCTGGTGATTGGATCAAACACGAGTACGATCCAGTTGGGGATGGTGGAAAATCAGGGCCATTTGGATCTGGGTATCGGGGCCGGAGGATCTGAGACATTTGAAACCAATATTCGGGGAGGAAATCTGGGAGCGATAACAAATCTTCGAAATCACGCCCTTCAGGAGTTTATGTCGAGTCTGGACCGACTGGCCCTGACGCTGATTTCGGAGACCAATAAACTGCATGTGCAGGGCATTGGATCCGAGGGTTCTTTCACCAGTTTGTCGGGCTGGACCATGAACGAAAGCGCTATAGCGGATTTTGTTCCGCCGGTGACCAGCGGAACGATCTATGTGCGGGTGATCGATCCAAGCGGAGCGGCCACGCGACATGCGGTCACAGTGGATGCCTCCAGCACACTGGCCAGCGTGGCGGCAGACCTGGCCGCCATTCCGGGGTTGGAGGATGCAACCGGCCTGAACTCAGGGCGGCTGCAGATCGTGGCCAATACCGGCTACCAGTTTGATTTTTTGCCTGGAGTTTTGAGCGCTCCGACCTCTACGACGCCGGCCGTTCTGGCCGGAGCAGGACCCGGAGCCAATCAAATGCCTCCGTCTATCGTCATTTCCGGCCAGTATTCCGGCAGCGTAAATCAAACGTATACGTGTACAGTTCGCACGGCAACGCCCTCCGATACCCTGGCAATCGGAAACGGGACGATGACGCTGGAAGTTGAAGACGGCAGCGGCAGCGTGGTGAAAACCATTAAACTCGGATCTGAATATGTACCGGGCACAGCCGTCGAATTGGAAAACGGCATTTATATTACCTTCGGTTCCCAGGGAATCAGTCCGGGTTATTTGAATGACGGAGATGTTATCGCCATTCAGGCGCTGGCTAATACAGATACCTCCGGTTTTCTGGCGGCGGTGGGCATTAATTGTTTTTTCTCCGGACGGGACGCCTCTTCAATTGATATTAGCAGCGACATCCGTTTGAGCGTATCCCGAATTGTGGTTTCCAGCAATATGAAAGGAACCGATAATTTGAACTGCCTGGCGATGGCCCGGCTGGGCGATCAGGCGTCCAAAAATCTGGGCGGTTTGACCATCAAGGAATTCTATCGACAGTTGGCAGTCGATGTGGGACAGGAGATTTCGATTCTCGATATGCAGTACGAGAATACGGAAGGCATTTTGCGCAGCTTGGAACAGCAGCGGGATACGATCAGCGGCGTGGATGTCAATGAACAGGCCAGTCTGATGATAGTGTATGAAAGGATCTTTCAGTCTATGGCCAAGTATATGAATACCGTTCGAAGTTCGCTGGATACCATCCTGTCGCTGTTGTCATAACGAGATCTGAATCCGGAAAGGATCGTATGAGTTATTCACTGGAATCGATTTTTAAGAATACCTACTGGGCCATCAGCATGCATACCACGGCCCTGAATGAACTCCAGCAGAGGGCCGCCACCGGGCAGTATCTCAATCGGGTGTCGCAGGATCCGAACCGGTCCAATCATATCCTCGGCTTTCAGACGGACAGCCGATCCAAAGAAGTCTATCTGAAAACGATGCAGGAATCGATTAGCATTCTGGAGCTCAGTTCTTCGGTGGTTCAGAGCATTATGTCGGAACTCGGCCAGGCCCGGGCAGATATGACCTCCACGATGTCGGGAACCACCAGCAATCAGATCCGTCAATCGCTGGCTGAACAGATCAACAATGCCCTTGAGCAGCTGGTGGCCTTCTCCAACTCCGAGCGTCTTGGACAGTATTTGTTTGCCGGGACCAATTCTGAACACCCGGCTTATCGGGCGGTAAAGAATTTAGAAGGCGATATCATTCAGGTTCTTTATCAGGGCGGTCAGGAAGAGCAGCCCGTGGAAATTATCCGCGGCATGCAGGTATCGGCTTTGCTGGTGGGGGATCGACTTTTTCGAAACGATACGCGGGAGACGCCGGTATTTTATGGAGATACGGGAGCGTCCGCCGGAAGCGGCACCTCCAGCGTACGCGGGGATATCATGCTGAGCATAACCGGAGGGCCGGGGGCCTATCAGCTTTCCATAGACGGCGGACAGCATGTCGTGACCGTGAATGGAACCGAAGATAACGTGGCGGTGGTCAATTCCAAGACGGGAGAAGTACTTTATGTAAACGCCGCTACTATTTCGGGAACCGGAACTGTTCCTGTGCGGGTTCCGGGGACATACGATATGTTTAATATTTTAATTCATGCCAGGGACTTGCTGAAAAATAAGGAGGGGATTGATGATGCCACTCTCAACCAGCTGCTGGATGCCACAATCAACTCGATGCAGCAGGTCGAACAGAAGCTGGTTCGCGCATTTCCGATTATTGGCGGACGGATCGAAACCCTGATGAATCTGAAGGAAAGTATGGAAGATATGAAAGCCAGCTCAGATGATGAAATCAGTCGGCTGCGGGATTCGGATATTACCGAAGTGGCGATTGATCTGGCCCGACACCAGATGCTTTATGAAATGTCCCTGACGGCCGCTTCCAAGATTTTTTCAATGTCGCTGCTGGATTTTCTAAAGTAACCGGAGTCGGATATGGCATCAGAAACCGCTTCTCAACTCTTTCAGCAGGCGATGTCGCTGACCCAGCAGGGACAAAACGGACCGGCCCTCGAACGGCTTGAACTTTTCTTAAAGGCCCGGCCCACCCACGGACCGGCCTGGAATCTGGCGGGGTGTCTTTCTATGAAAATGGGCCAGATGCGCAAGGCCATTCTTGCTTTTCAAAAGTGCATGCTGTTTGCCAATGGCCCGAAGGAGGCCGCGTCGAATCTGGCAGAGGCCTATCTGAAGGCCGATCAGCCGGTCCGAGCGGCTGATTGGCTCAACTCTTTGCGCGAGGAAGCGCCGGCGGATCCTTCGCTGAGATTGCGGATTGCCTGCCGCCTGCAGGAGGAAGGCAATCTGTCCGGCGCGATGGAGATTATGCAAAGAGGTCGAAGTTTTTCTGAACAGACGGGCCTGTTAGAAGGCGCCATTGAGGAACTGAAAAAGAAAAGAGCCAGAATCGCCTTTTTTTGCGGCGCAGACGGCGATACTTTTTTGCGGGATATAGTACAATACCTTCAGGAACGGTATCCGGTGCGATGCTTTGACGGGTCCACGGAGCAGGAAATGGCTCAACTGATGAAATGGAGCGATATTTCCTGGTTTGAATGGGCTACCAACCTGGCCCAGATCGGCTCCCGATTGCCGAAAGTATGCCGGATGATTGTACGGCTGCACCGCTATGAGGCCTACCATCCGTGGATTCGCCAGATTCAATGGCCGCAGGTGGATCTGCTGGTAACCGTTGGCAATTCCCATGTCCCGCAGGCCCTTGAGCAATGGGTACCGGATATTCGAAATCAGGTACCCATCGTCAAGATTCCCAATGGGGTGAAACTGGATTCAATTCCATTTCAAAATCGAGGCCGGGGGAAGCGGATTGCCTTTGCCGCTTCGATGCGGATGGTGAAAAACCCGATACTTTTGCTTCAGTGCATGTACAGTTTACGGCAGATTGATCCGGAATATGAGTTGTTTATTGCCGGACGAGAGGATGACTTTCTTTTGTATCAATATATACGACATCAGATTAAAGAACTTGGGTTGGAGGAGGCGATTCATTTTGACGGGTGGATCGGCGACATTCAATCGTGGCTTTCGGATAAGCATTATCTGGCCGCTACAAGCGTGATTGAGAGTCAGGGGATGGGGATTTTAGAGGCCATGGCGGCCGGGATCAAACCGGTGATTCACAACTTTCCGGGCGCAAAGGAAATTTATGGGTCAGAATTTCTTTTTAATACTCCGGAGGAATTTTGTCGGCATATCCTGACGGATGAATATAAACCAGCCTTTTACCGCGAATTTGTAGAGCAGCGATATCCAGTATCTCGAACTCAGATTCAGATTGATGAGATATTGGCTTCTTTTGAACGAAATTTATTAAGTAAAGAAGAAGACAGGAAATATGAGGATATAGTAGGTCAATTGTCCTGTGCAAGATAAAAATCGGGAGGGTGTCTGATCTCTTTACACTTTTTTTGAATTACACTGAAAAACCTCAATATTTAACTCATATCAAATATTTTTAGTTTTGGGCACATAATTTGCACAAATCAATCAAGAGAGAAAATACCCTTATTTTGTCCTTGTTGCGGAGTATAAAAATGGCTGAAGCATACAGAAAAGAGTATCTCGAGGCGATTGAACTGGCCGAGTCAGGACGTTATGACCAGGCCTTGCAGAAGATGCAGACCTATCTGAAAACCCATCCGACCGATGGGGAGGCCCTCAATGATGCCGGCACGATTCTGTTTTGTATGAACCGCGGCCAGGAGGCCATTGATTATTACCTTCGCGCCCGGTCCTGCGCCCAGGGGGACATCCAGGCCCAGGTTGTCTATAACCTATGTGAGGCGTATCTGGCCGAGGGGCAGCCGGAAAAGGCGATGACTTTGCTGAAGACGATGGATTCGGCGCAGATTTTGAATGTCGATACGGTCAATCGAATCGCCAATAGTTTTGTGAACAAATCGGCCTTTGGCTCAGCGATCGAGATGCTTTTGTATTCCCTGCGTTTGTTGCCGGAACAGGAAATTCTCAAGCCCATGCTGGAAATTATACGTAGCAAACGAATGAGATTGCAATTGGCATCGGATCAACCGCATCGTATTGAAGGCCTAAAACAGTATCTTCAGTCGCGTTTTTCGCTGGAACTTTGCAGCGGATCGGAGTTTTCGGCAGGAGGTATCCATTCGGGAAAATATACGTCTATTTTTGTCGGATGCAGCGATCGTATTACGCAGGCAGGTTGGGACGGTTCGGCAGCGATTGTCTTTCTGGACTTTGAAGATCTGCAAGACAGCCGAATCGAACAGATTCCCTGGCATCAGATTTCTGCGCTGGTTGTTCCCAGCAGGGAGGTTAGCGAGATTCTTCTGGATCGGGGCGTTCTTGCTTCATCGGTTCGGGTTTTGACCATTCCATATTGTGTGGATGTTGAATCCATACCATACACAGAACGGAAAAAAGGCAAACGGATTGCGGCCATCGGGCCATGGACGGCCCATCATAATCCGATGTTCCTGCTGCAGTGCATGCAGAAACTGCATTATCTGGATGCGGATATGCGCTTGCACCTGGCCGGTGAATTTGAGGATCCGCTGGTGGGTCGCTATATCGAGTCGATGATTGAGGCGATGGATCTTGAAAATGTGGTTTTTCTGGACGGGACGCCGAAAAATCTGAACCGCTGGCTGAAAGACAAACATTATATTGTATCGACGGCGATTGACGGGCGGGCGATGAAGGGGACGCTGACCGGAATGGCGGCGGGACTTCGGCCGCTGGTGCATCTGTTCCCCGGCGCCGGCGAATGGGTCGAACCGGAGTATCTGTTTGCGTTAGCGGAAGATTTTTGCAGGCAGATTCTGGAAGGATCCTACGAGCCGCTCCGCTATCGGACAATGGCAATCGGCCGTCATTCGGCGGATCAGGTTTATCTTCCGCTGCTTGGGGTTCTATCCGAGATCGAGCGTCGATTTTCCGATTCGGCTGTACCGCCCCAGACGGCGCCTTCAGAGGTCCAGCCGGTCAGTCCTGTCATTTCTCCTTCCGTTTTATCGACGAGCCCTTCGATGTCTCCACAATATAATCCTGATCTCTTACGACAAGCGGAACCGGCGCCCAGGCCCTATCATCGGCCTGAGCCGTCTTCTTCATCGCCGGATGGATCGATTGAGGATATTGCGAAAAAAGCGCTGCGGGCGGCTCAGCGTCTTTCTGAATTATCCAAAGATGCCGAATATCACGCGGAACCGGCGGCAGGCTATTCCGAAAGGAGTCAAGTCGCGGCCCCTTTTTAAGCGAGCCCGCACCGCAGGACTCTGCGCCGCAGCCGGTAAAAACAAGCGGAACAGAACCTGCCCAGCGGGTTTTGCTGATTCTTCCGCGGGGTCTTCTTTCGGCGTTGTATGCCGAGCCGGCAATCCGAGCGCTGTTTGAGGAAAAATCAGTTCGACGGGAAATTGCTGTCTGTCATGAGCATGCGGATTTGTATGCGGGTCATCCGGCTGTTTGCAGGGTGGCGTTTTCAGAAGCCGACGGCCTGGCCGCATCGTTTGATAAGGTGATTACTTTGCGGGGATCGCTCAGAAAGGAAGCCGCCATGGATTGGGTTTATGAAGTTGCCCGCCAGTTGGGAGTGACGCTGCAACAGCAGACGCCGCAGATTTCCCTGAACAGTTTTGATTTTGTGCGGACCCAGCGGTTCGGGATCGGCAAACTGGCCCGGCCCCGCATTGCCCTGGCGTTTTCGGCGGAGGCCTTTCCGGAGTGGCCCGCCTCCAGCCGTCGCGATTTGTGCCGACTGCTTCGAAGCCGGATGTCGGCGGGCCTGGTATATGTCGGCGGCTGTCACGGACAAATCGAGGAATCCGCCAAAGATCTGCGCGGCAAACTGACGGCCCGTGAGAATGCGGCGGTTTTAAAGCAATGCGATCTGTTGATCAGCGAAGAAGAAGAAATGGCGTCGCTGGCGGCGGCCGTCCAGACGCCTGTACTTTTTATCTGCAAAAAACCCTGGGATCAGTGGCCGGCCGGGGAAGGGGCCCAGGTGATTTCCATCTTTCCCCGAAAGCCGCAAGAGGTTCTGGAAGCGATGGGGAGAATCAACCCGGCCTTTCTCGTCCGAGCACTGTCTTGTGAAGAAGATCGAATTGAGCCCACAGAGTGAATAAAACCAAACGGCAAAAAAACGGTCCCTTGGTCAGCGCGCTGATCAGCACGTACAATCGCCCTGCGTATCTGGCCGAGGCGCTGGAGAGTCTTTTGTCTCAGACCTGGCCGTATCTTCAGATCGTATTGGTTCGCGATGGAGGCAAACCCGTGCGTTCGGTGGTGGATCGATTTACAGACCGGCGGCTGACATTCATTGATCGCGACCAGAACAAGGGGCTTGCGTATTCCTTTAATGAGGCGCTGTCAAAGGCCCGAGGGGACTATATCTGCTATCTCGGAGACGACGACAAACTGTACCCGCATCATGTGGAGCAATTGGTGACGGCCATTGAGAGTCAGGATCGCTGCCAGGCGGTTTACAGCGATTTGTACAAGGCCCATTGCCGGGTGATGGCGGATGGGCGGCGGATTGTGCTGGCCAAGAATGTGGAAATCAGCCGGGACTACGACCAGATGGTGATGCTTCAGTTTAATCACGTGCTGCATGTAAGCGTGATGCATCGAAAGGATCTGCTGGAACGAGCCGGCGGCTATAATGAAAATCTCAATGTTCTGATCGATTGGGACCTGAACCGAAAGCTGTGCTTTTATACGGATTTCCTGCATGTGCCTGTGGTGACGGGGGAATATTACGGTCCGGTAGGAGAATGCGACCGGATTTCGGTTCAGCGGCGCAAGGATGTCAACGACTATCTTCGCAATCTATTAACGATTCGAACTACCCGTCCGCCCAAACCGTGGGATCGCGTGCAGGATCTGTCCATTCTGGTTCTAAGCGACCAGATAAACGACCCCTTCAATCAGACGATCCAGGATCTTTGGTCGCATGTCTTTTATCCCAATCAGATTTATGCGGCCGTTCCCAGAGAACAGGCCGATTCATGGAATCCAACGACTCCCAACACGGTGAAGGTCAAGGTGGACTGGCGGGATGACGCAGGACAGCGAGTAGATCGAATGCTGGCGATTTGTCAGAGCCCGTTTACGGCGCTGTTTCCGGCAGGTTTGCCGGTGGAGAAGGATGAATCGGCCTGGGTGGAGCGTTCGCTGTATCCTCTGCTGAACAGTTCCGAGCCGAATGTGGGTTTTGAGCTGATAGAGTCTTCGCCTCGGCAGTGGGGGGCGGTGTTTCGAACATCGGAATTGCGAAGGGCCAGGGAGCAATTTGGACATTTGCAGCTTCGGGAGTCGATCCAGGCGGCGGGTATTGCGGTTCGAAAGCCGAAATTAGAGGAATATCCGTTTCAATTTGATTATATCCTGGCCGGGGCTGAGCAGGTGGAACTGGAAGGAGACTGGCTGCGCGCGGCGGCAATTTATGACTATCTGGCCGAACATTTCGGAAATACCTTATGGATGCAGATCCGACGCGCCCATGCCCTGCATCGCGGAGGACAGCGTCAGGCGGCGATTGATTTAATCCGGCAAGTCAATCAGGTTCGCCCGAGCGTTTCCAGCCGGTTGATTGAAGGGCGCGCTCTCGCCCAGAAAAAAGAATACAGACAGGCGATTGAGGCCTTTGAGCAGGCCCGCCTGATTTTAGAAGGAGCCGAATATCCGACGAAGAAGCCAAACCAGGCAAGGAAAAGAATCAGGATGGAACCGACGGCATTCCAGCCGGTTTTGTCGCAGCAGGAGAGCGGTCCATGGACGTAGTGGGACAATTGCAGAATCCCGATCAGGGATGGATGCAGCGGTATGATGTGGTCAAGGAACTGGGAGACTGTTACGCCTCGGTGGGCGAGTATGAAAACGCCCGCCGCTGCTATGAAAAGGCGGCCTGGCTGGAACCGGATGAGGCGGGTCCGTATGTGGGCACGGGCGTTATTGAACTGCAGCAGGGGCATGTGGAGGATGCGGAGGTGGCGTTTCGGGTTGCGCTTCGGCTGGATGGGCACAACAGCCGGGCACACGCGGGGCTGGCGATGATCGCCCAGCAGACCGGACGGCCGCAGCAGGCGTTTGACTATTACCTGAAGAGTCTGGAACTGGACAGCAACAATCTGACGGCTCTGCTGGGGTTGTTTCAGGTGTCCTGCCAGATGGGGACCTTTGCGCAGGTCATTCATTATCTTCAGGTGTATTTGCAGATGCATCCGGGCGACAGTTCGGTGATGTTCTGCCTGGCGGCGCTGTATGCCAGGGAAGGACAGGTCCAGCGAGCGCGGGATCTGCTGAGGGATATTCTGGCCCTGGAGCCGGATCGTCAGGATGCCAAAGATTTGCTGGAAGAAATGGAACATAAAGCTGTTCAGATAAACCGGGAGTAATGTATGAAAAATCAAATAAGTTCGACGACGGCGGAAATACAGGATTCCACAATGCAGGAGCTTCAGATGATTGCGTATTTGTCGGAACTGCTGGAGCGGCAGTTGGAAAGACTGCACAAATATGATCTGGATGGGGCGGTCGAACTGGCCGAGGAGTCGCAGAAGATCTCCAGTCAGATGGCGAATCTGGGGCTGCTGGAGCGGCCGCAGTACAACCGCGAAAAACAGCAGATCCAGGGATTGTATCAGGATTTGTGCCTGGTGATTGCCGCCGAGCGCAAGGAGGTGGGGGATAAACTCCAGCAGATTCGCGAGGGCATCCGCGCTCTGTCCAGATACGCCAAATAATGAATGTTCAGATTTCTCCTGATACGAAGGGGAATGAATATGAAGAACAATTTGCTGATCACTATGTCCGGCGGGACGACCAATGTAATCAATGCGACATTGGCCGGAATCATTCAGAAAGCACAGACGTCGGGCTGGATAGGCCGTATTTATGCGGGCTGTCCCGGGATCCGGGGGGCCCTGGAGGGATCGGTACTGGATCTGACGGATCTGGACGGGCCTCAGCTGGAGCGTTTGTACTGGACGGCCGCTTCCGGTTATGTCGGCACGACCCGGATTCGTCCTTTGGAAGAAGAGCAGATCCTTTGTCTGGGCGAAATGTTTAATGCCTGGCGTATCGGTTATTTTATCAATATCGGCGGCAACGGAACGATTAAGCAGTCGATGGCGGTAGCGGAAGTCCTGGGCAGCCGTATTCGTATTGCCTCAGTGGCAAAAACGGTGGACAATGATTTGGGGGATGAACTGTTTGACGATGTGCTTTATACGCCGGGGTATCCGAGCTGCGCTAATTATTGGCGGAATAAGGTATGGATGATGAATCAGGAGAACCTTGGCGCTTGTGAGCATGACAAGGCGATTATCGCCCAAACATTCGGACGAAAAACGGGCTTTCTGGCCGGTTGCGGGCGGCTGGCCGATCCGGATCGCCGCCTGCCGCTGCTGATCCTGTGCCCGGAAGATCAACAGCCGGTGGAAAAAGTGATCGGCGCGATTGACAACACCGTAAGCCGTTTCGGCCGGGCGATGGTGGTGATGTCGGAGGGGTATGAGGTGGGGGATCTGGGGGAGCGGTACGACCTGAGCGGTCAGGTGATGTACGGAACCAGTCGTACGACGGCGGCTCAGATACTGGTGAATCTTTGTGCGGATGCTGGAATTCAGGCCCGCGCGTTTATCCCGGGGTTCGATCAGAGAAGTGAGATTCATTTTGTCGATGGACGAGATCTGCAGCGGGCGTATCAAGTCGGCCAATTTACTGTAGAACAACTGACCGCCGGTATAACCGGCTTTCTGGGTTCGATTGCCCGCAGTCCGAGGGGGCCGGAGGAGGTGGAGTACCGGGCGATTCCGTTTGATGAAATCGGGGATTATTCGAGGGTGATGCCGTCCGGCTGGCTGCTGACGGGAGAATATGATGTCAGCGATGCGTATGTGCAGTATGCCGAGCCGTTGCTTGAGTCGGAGGCGGTGACGCTGCCGCGACTCGGCGGCAAACTGATCTTTGCCATCCGTCCGTCGTTGTTTGCCTCAGCCGATTCGAATGATTCAAAGGATCGAATTGAAATCTGTCCTGTCGGAGTGAATGGATAAAGCAATGATCTGGATATTTCCTATGGCCGGAAAAGGGACTCGAACGCAGCAGTTCGGGTCGTTCAAGCCGTTTATTGAGATCAGCGGGCGGCCGATGCTGGGTTGGCTGTTTGCTTCGATCGGCCGCAAGATCCAGATGCAGGATACGCTGGCGTTTGTCACGACGGAGGAATATGCCCGCGCGTATGATGTGCAGGAGCGGATCGAGCGGATCCTGCGGTCGGCTGGATTGGGTCAACCCTTTTCGTTGATTACCTGTCCGCAGACGCCGCAGGGACCGTCCCGGTCCGTTTATCTGGCGCGGGATTTTCTGGATACCGAGCAGCCGGTTATTACCGTCAACTGTGATCAGTTTATTGATTTCGATTGTTTTGCCTATACATCCGGGCGGCAGGGATTTTTGCCGATCTATGCTAATTTCGGAAGTCAGTCCAGTTATGTGGAGATTTACGACGGCCGTATTGTTCGAATCGTGGAAAAGCAGAATATTTCCAATTTGGCCAGCGCGGGCGTTTACGGCGTCAGTTCCGGCAAGGCGCTGCTCCGGGCGCTGGAAAGGCAGTTTGAACAGAACCAAATGACGGGCCAGGAGTTTTATGTCGGCCCGGCTTTGAATTATCTGATCGAGGAGGGATATGATTTTTATCCGACCCGGGTGCGTGTCAAGTACGACTTGGGTAACGCCGAGGGCATTCGGATGTTTGAAGAAACGGCGATGTGTACTCTTCATGCGGGGGTATCATGAAACCCAGCGACGGCAAACTGGCGATTTTCATCTGCGGTCCGGTACGGTATGCAGTGTATGTCAATCGGAGTATCGAGCGGCTCTTTCGCGGCTACGACTATGACTGTTTTTATCACATCTGGAAGGAGGATCTGGGCAATAAAATCCGGGCCGATGAGGTGAAGAACCTGGAAGAGATTGAAAAACATCCGCGGACCAAGGTGTTTATTCGCCAAGAGCCGTATCGTGTGGAGGATTTTGCGAAGGCGGTCGGGACAGAAAGTGGGTCCAATTCGACCGTGAACGCCACAATGGGGATGTTTTTTTCGGTCAATTTGTTGTGTCATTATCTGGAACAACTGCCGGATTTTTCGACATACCGGTATATCCTACGATTGCGAACCGACTGTGCCGTAATCAATCCCCAGTTTCCTTCGTTTCTGGATCCGTCCGCGAAGACGCTGACATTTGCCAAGAGTTATTTTATTCCGGACACGATGCTTTGCGATCATCTCTGTTTCGCTCGTGTGGAGGATTTCTTTTCTGTCTGGCGATTTCCGGATATGCAGGCCATATACGAGGCATACCTGAGTGCAAACCGGCATCCGGAGACGGTCCTTCAGCAGCGGCTTGATAAAAATCCAGACCTTTGCATCCGGGAGAAGCCCATCCGATTTCGGGACTATCATATTGTTTATTTACCGACGCGGGACTGCGAACCGGCGTGCATTTCCAACGCTTTGAACACGCATGGAGTGGAAAAATTTTTCAACGAGGCGCAGCATCTTCTTCATTTTGAGGAGATTGACCAGTTCAATGCACAATGGGCGGCAACTTGGCAGAAAAAAAAGAGGGAACAAATTGATACGCCCCGTTTTTCGTTTGTGATGATTGTGCTCAACGGGATGCCGTTTATCGAATATAGTCTAAAGTCGATCTATGAGTTTGCCCATGAAATTATCGTCGTGGAGGGGGCGGTTGAAAAATGCATGTTTGCGGCCAACCCGGACGGGTCGAGCGTCGATGGTACGGTGGAATTTCTGCGGCGGTTTCCCGATCCCGATCGCAAAATCCGCCTGATCCAGGGGCGCTGGCCGGAAAAATGCGAGATGCAGAACGCTGCGCTGGAGCATGTCAGCGGCGACTATGTCTGGCTGATCGATTCGGATGAGGTATACAAGCGGGAGCATCTGGAAAAGATGAAAGAAATCCTGCGGCAGGATCCTTCGATTACGCAGGTTAATTTTATTCCGGATAATTTCTGGAAAGGACTGGACACAATTTTCGTGTCAGAGAAATTTTTTGAGCCGCCCTACCATTACCGCCGTCTTTTTCGATATGTCCGCGGGGCTGTTTTTACGAGTCACCGTCCGCCGACGCTTCAGTGGCCCGACCGCCAGGAGACAACCGAACAGATGCGCCTGCTGGACGGGAACGCTACCCGGAAGATGGGGATTGTGCCGTTTCATTACAGTTATGTGACCGATGCGCAGGTACGGCAGAAGATCCAGTTGTATCAGCGATACGGCTGGGGCAAACTTTGGAGTGTGGATCTGACGGAATGGTATGAGCAGTGTTTTCGGAAATGGACACCGTCCAACAGACGGGAAATCGAAAGCCGATGGCCGGTCTGGACGGGGGATAAGAACTCATATACACAGCCGTTTATTGGAACCCACCCTGAGGCGATGGGAGAATTTTTGATGCAGAATAAAACATCCGGCGCCGAAGCCGGCGTCTTTCCTGAAGATCAAACCCTTCCGGTGATCGGCTCGCCTTCCGTGCAGTCCAGAGTTCTGGAGGCGTGGGAACATATAGAGACGGATGCCCCGATCCAAAAACGGATTGCCATCCTGCAGGAGCAAATCGCAAGCGGCAAACCGTTCTGGAATATTCACACGGCGCTGGCCTATACAGCAGGAGTTCTGAAACCCAGATCGTATCTTGAGATCGGGGTACGGACCGGCTGTTCGTTGGTGCAGGTTCTGGCTAACAGCGATCCACAGCAGGTTGTAGGGGTGGACCTGTGGACCGGTAATTATGCAGATCTGCGCAATACGATGGAATTTGCTGAAAAACAGATTGAGCAATTTCAGCGACAAAGAGGCAAAAATATTCCGGTTCGGCTGATTCAGGGGAACAGCCATCAAATCCTCAAGGAGTTAATCGGAACTCGCTGCCGATTTGACTTGATCACTGTGGATGGGGATCACTCCCAGGACGGAGCATGGGAAGACCTATTGGATGCACACGCCCTTCTGGCGGACCAAGGAGCGATTGTATTTGATGATATTATCCATCCGACCTTTCCGTTTTTGATGGAGGTCGTGAAGCGATTTGCCGAATCTTTTCCGGAGTACAGGATTCTTAGAAATTCCATTCAAGATAACGGCTGTGTCATATTCCTGAAAGGGATTGAACCGGAAGAATTTCTCCTTTTAGACAGGTCTGTGGAAAATACCAGGGTCTGTCCAAAAACGGCCGATCTATCCGGTTCGTGTAGGCCGCTGCTGCAGGTTTCCGTTTCTGAACAGGAATTGTCCGCCCTTCGCCCCGAGACGTTGGTTCCGGCGGAATACTGCGATCTCCTGTGCCAATTGGCCGGGCAATCCCTGGCCGCTGAGGGGGATATGATTGAGGTCGGCGTGTACAAGGGAGGGACGCTTTTCAGACTCGCCGAGCATATCCTCAAGAATTATAAACGAGAGTTTGCGGGCCGGCGCATCATCGGGATCGATACCTTTTCCGATCATCCGTACAGCGATCCGCAGCGGAATCCGGCGCATCATTTTAAAGGTCGTTTTTCGGATGTCTCTTACGAAACGGTGCGAAATGCGTTTTCGGTCTTTAATTTTGTTGATCTTTATCAGGGAGAATGCGGAGAGGTATTTGCCCGCCTGCCTGCCGGTCAGCGTTTTTGCCTGGCTCATATTGATGTGGATATCGCTCAAAGCGCTATTGCGTGTATTGAATATATTTATCCGCGGCTGATGCCGGGCGGGATCCTTATATTTGATGAATATAAAAACTATGGACAGGAGACCTTTATCGACGAATTTTTCAAGGACAAACCGGTTCGTCTTTTGCCTCGCTGGGGAAGAGCTCAGGAGAATTATGGCTTGGTGGTTTATAAATTGGCGGGCGATGATGGCGAAAGGGGAAAAGGCAGTCAGGAAACGACGTCTTCTCCCGCATACAGCCAAACCGATCCGAGAAGCGATGCGATGCCCAAGCGGCTGAAAGTGGCCGAGGAGTATGTCAAAAAGGGGATGAATATTGAGGATGGCTCGGCGTTTTCGGAGGAGATCCGCAGAATCTTTGCGCAATATAAGCCCCGCCGGATTATCGAGACCGGCACATATTTAGGGCAGGGGACGACTACAATTATTGCCGAGGCCATGCAGCAGAACGGCATTGAGGGAACTTTTTTTACCATCGAGGTCAATCCTCAATACTATGCCAAGGCCCAAGCGTATCTGCATAGCAAGGGGTATCCTGTAAAAGCCCTCCATGGTCTATCCGTTCCGCGGTCTCTGCTTCCCAGTCGGCAGGAGATCCAGAAGGCCACGGTGGAAACGACGGAATACGAGGATATCTTCGTGGATCATCCGGAGCCGGTGCGTGCCGAGCGCTATTATGTTGAAACGGATTTTCCGAATGTTCCCGATTCGCTGCTTCTGGAATGTCTGGGTCAATTTGACGGCAAGCCCGATTTTGTCCTTTTGGACAGCGGCGGTCACATAGGATTTATTGAATTTCAATATCTGCTGGAACATCTGAAAGGGCCGTGCATCCTCGCGCTGGACGATATTGATCATATCAAGCACCGGCAGAGTTTTCGGCTGATGCAGAACGACCGGCGGTTTGAGATCCTTGTGC
>JAKJEN010000045.1 GCA_022705405.1 Planctomycetota bacterium
TTTGACAAGCAGTTTGTGCGTAATTATCTCGAGCAAACGGGCTTTGATAAATCCGGCCCGGGCGTGGAATTGCCTATGGAGATCGTCAAAAAAACCTCCGCCAAATATATCGAGGCCTACGAGCGGCTGACAGGAAAATCGTTTGCAATCTGCTGACCGGTCCGCCCTATGAAATCAGTCATTCATCTTGAAAAGGTCTGCTTCTGCCGCAAGGATCGAACGATTCTGGATCGGATCGATTGGCGGGTAGAGCCGGGGCAGCACTGGGCTTTGCTGGGGGCCAACGGATCGGGCAAATCCACGCTGCTGAAGATTCTGACCGGCTACGAATGGCCGACTTTTGGACAGGTGACGGTGCAGGATCGGCGGTTTGGCTCAACCGATATCGGCAAACTGCGGCGGACCATCGGGCTGGTCAGTTCTTCGCTCGAATACCGCCTTCCGGACCAGGATCAAGCCATCGAAATCGTGGCCTCCGGAATTGACGCCTCGCTGGGTTTGTACAGACGCATGGCGCCGGAGGAGATGGAACAATCCCTGGCCGCCCTGGCCAAACTGCGGGCGCAGGATATTGCCCGGCAATCCTACCGGACTCTGTCGCAGGGCGAGCAGCAGAAGGTGATGATCGCCCGGGCGCTGGTCGGCGGGGCGACTTTGTTGATACTGGATGAGCCCTGCGCAGGCCTTGATCCGGCAGCGCGGATGCGGTTTTTAAGCGATCTGAGTCATATGGCAACCCGGCCGGATGCCCCTTCGATTCTGCTGGTCACCCATCATATTGAGGAAATCGGGCCTTGGATTACCCATGTTTTGCTGCTCAAAGACGGCAAAGTAATGGCTCGCGGGACTCCCGAACAGATGATTACCTCGCAAAATATGACGACCCTGCTGGGCTGCCAGTGCAGAGTAGATTTCATACCCCCTCGCTGGCAGCTGCTGATCGAAGAATAGAGTTGCAAAGTCAGCGTCCGAAGGAGGGCTATTAAAAAAAGGACGATAGAATTTTATCCTTCCTGCGCAAGCGGCAATTCGGATAAAACGACGATCCTTTTTTTATCCGGCTGCGATTTTTTCAATCAACCCTGAATCAGCGATTTCCAGTCGCACCCATCCAGAGTTTCGGTGATTGTCTCTGTCAGCCGTCCTTGCTCCACAGAGGCATCCGGATCATACGGAACCAACGCCAGAATTGTCGTCTGTCCAATCTGCGCAATCACATCGGGAGCGGTTTCCTCTGCGATTTCAGCGTCCAGCGCCTTGAATCCGTTTATAATAACGCCCGCCAAAGGCAATCCCGCATCCCGCACAGCCCGAATAGTCAAAAGACTGTGATTGATGGTTCCCAGTGTCGCCCGGGCCGCCACCAGCGTCGGCAGTTCAAACTCGACCGCCAGATCCAGCGCCGTTTCGGTCTCCGTCAGAGGCGTCAAGACCCCGCCGATGCCCTCGACGATAACCGCATCGCAGGTTTCACACAGCCAGGTATAGGCCGTCGCGATGGCCTCATAATCCAACGGGCGACGCTCCAGCCGCACGCACGTAATCGGGGCCGCTGGCGTTCGAAAAGAGATCGGATTGATAACGCTCAGCGGATAGTCCGTCTCGGCGCAAAAAGCCAGAAAAGCCGCATCCTGGCTGACCAGCTGCCCGCGATCCGACTGGCAGCCGCTGGCGACGGGCTTGAATACGCCGACTTTCAGACCCTCTTGCGTAAGCAAATGGGCGATACCGCCGGCGATGAGCGTCTTGCCGACGCCGGTGTCGGTGCCGGCGACAAACAGCCCTTTGGTTTTGGGCAGATGCAGATTCAGCGTCATGTCCCTTGTCCTTTTACAATCGAGGGCAGATCCTGTCGAATCGTACATTCCACAATGTCCAGCAGGCCCTGCAGGGTTTCCTGATCCATAGCCGGCGCGGGCATCAGTACAATCACATTGCCCAGCGGTCTTACCATCGCCCCGCGTAGACGCATGGCCGCGCAGACGTCGGCGCCGACGGCCTGCTCCCAGGCAAACGGTTCCTGAGTCGTTTTGTCGCGCACCAGTTCAATGCCCGCCATCAGCCCCCTGTGGCGGACATCGCCGACATACGGCAAATCTTTCATTCTCTTCAGCGATTTTTCAATCAGGGCTTCTTTTTCCGACAGGGAGGCCAGGATTTTATTTTCTTCAAACAATTCCAGCGATGCCAGAGCCGCTGCGCAGGCCAGCGCATTGCCGGTATAGGTATGTCCGTGATAAAAAGTTTTGTTTTCCTGCCGACTGCCGAGAAATGCGTCAAAAACCTGCCGGGTGGCGAGCGTAGCCGCCAGCGGCAGATAGCCGCCGGTAAGGCCCTTGGCCAGACACATCAGATCCGGCTGCACTCCCTCCTGCTCGCAGGCAAACATCCGACCGGTGCGGCCAAACCCCGTGGCGACCTCGTCGGCAATCAGAAGCACTTTGTATCGGCGGGCCAGGTCTGCGGCCTTTTTGAGAAAACCGGAAGGATGAACAATCATCCCGGCGGCTCCCTGCACCAGCGGTTCTAAAACTATCGCCGCGATTTGACCTGCGTTCTGTTTGAGCAGATATTCCATATTTTCAAGCGAATAGTCGGCGCATTGATCCGCTGTGCCCTCAAATCGGTAAGGATGAGGGCTGGGGACATAATACGTCTCAAACAACAGTTTTTTGAAGATGCCGTGGAACAATTCCACGCCGCCGACGCTGACGGCCCCGACCGTATCTCCATGGTAGGCCTCGCGCAGGGCGATAAAGCGAGTACGGTTGCTCTCCCCAAGATTTTGCCAGTATTGATAGGCGATCTTGAGGGCAATCTCCACAGCAGTCGCTCCGCTGTCGGAATAAAAGACCTTCTCCAGCCCCTCAGGGGCGATCTGCACCAGTTTTTCGGCCAGTTCTATGGAACGGCTTTGCCCAAGTCCCAGCAGCGTGCTGTGGGCGATCCGGTTCAGCTGCTCGCCGATGGCCCGGTCAATTGCCCCAACCCGATGACCGTGGACATTGCACCAGAGCGAACTGACCCCGTCGATATACCGGCGGCCCTCCGTATCGATCAGATAGAAGCCCTCGCCTTGCTCGATGATCACCGGCTCTGCGGCCAGCCAGTCGGACATCTGAGTAAATGGATGCCACAGATATCTCTTGTCCAATTTGATTAGTTGCTCGGTTCGCTTGTTCATAACGGGCATTATACCCAACCGACCGGCAGGATGAAAATGGAATTGAGATTGGATCAAACGCCTCAAAAACGCCCCGTGCCGGTTTCGTCAGAGTCCGGCTTTGACAAAATCACAAATGTTCTAAGTCCATAGCGACAAGCGATATACACTTTTCCCAATCGTTTGAAAACAGCAAACCCAATACCCAATAAAACGGCCCTTCCATCTTTCTTTGTTTTCCTTGTTGACAGATCCCTGCCGATGGGCTATATTCCCTCTTCTTTAGAAATGGTCCGGGGGGACTTTCTGTATATAACGGCCTCGATTTCTGCGGCCGGCATTAAAATTCCGTCCCAGGCGGGACTAACGTAAAATCAATTATGGAGATGAATCGATGGCCAAGGCGAAAATGAAAACGAAAAAATGCGCACCGAAAAAAGGCGCAAAGAAAACCGCCACCAAGTCAAAACCCGGTAAGTTTGTATATTTCTTCGGCGGCGGCACGGCCGACGGCAACGCCGCAATGAAGGAACTGCTCGGCGGTAAGGGAGCCAATCTGGCTGAAATGGCCAAACTCGGCGTGCCCGTGCCTCCCGGTTTTACCCTGACTACCGAAGTGTGCACCTACTACTATCAGCACAAGAAAACCTATCCGAACGGCCTGAAGGAAGAAGTCGCCAAAGCCATGGCTAAAATCGAAAAGATCATGGGCAAAAAGTTCGGCGACCCGAAGGATCCCCTTCTGGTTTCGGTGCGATCCGGAGCTCGCTCCTCCATGCCCGGCATGATGGAAACGGTTCTGAATATCGGCCTGACCAGCAAAACAATTCCCGGCATCATCGCCCGCAGCGGCAATGAACGGTTTGTCTATGACGCCTACCGCCGGCTGATTATGATGTATTCAGACGTTGTGATGGAAAAAGCCGCCGGGATCGAGCCCAAAGAGGATGAGGGCATCCGCCGACAGCTTGAAAAGATCATGGATCAGGTCAAGAAAAGCCGCGGGTATGCTCTGGATACCGATCTTAGCGCCGAGGACCTCAAATCCCTTTGCGAACAGTTCAAGCAAAAAGTCAAAGAAGTGCTCGGCAAGAATTTCCCAGACGACCCGCAGGCCCAGCTGTGGGGCGGCATCCATGCCGTTTTTTCCTCCTGGAACGGCAAGCGGGCCGTCAGCTATCGGCGCATTGAAGGAATCCCCGATGAATGGGGAACGGCCGTCAATGTCCAGACGATGGTCTTCGGAAATCTGGGCGATGATTGTGCCACCGGCGTTGCCTTTTCAAGAAACCCCGGCAACGGCGAAAACAAATTCTATGGCGAATACCTGGTCAATGCCCAGGGCGAGGACGTCGTGGCGGGCATCCGTACGCCGGCCCCGATCAATGCCGATTCTCAGTCTGAACACAACAAAGACCTGCTTACTCTCGAAAAAGGCATGCCCAAGATTTATAAGCAGTTGGTCGGCTTTAAAAATCGCCTTGAAAAACACTACCGGGACATGCAGGACATCGAGTTTACCATCGAACGCAATCGGCTGTTTATGCTCCAGTGCCGCGTAGGCAAGCGAAACGGGCCGGCTGCCGTGCGCATGGCTGTGGATATGACCAAAGAAAAACTCATTACCCTCAAACAGGCCGTTCTGCGAGTAACGCCGGCCCAATTGGATGAACTGCTGCACCCGATTATCGATCCGAAAATCGAAAGGGGACAAAGCGTACTGGCAAAAGGGCTTCCGGCCGGACCCGGCGGAGCGGCCGGACAGGTTGTTTTCACCGCCTCCGATGCCGTCAACTGGGCCAAAAAGGGCAAGTCAGTCATCCTGGTTCGCGAAGAAACCAATCCCGAGGACGTAGAGGGCATGCGGTCTGCACAAGCCATTCTTACCGCCCGCGGCGGCATGACCAGTCATGCCGCTCTGGTGGCCCGCGGCTGGGGCAAGTGCTGCATCGTCGGATGCAGCGCCCTGCATGTGGATCTGGCCAAAAAAGAAATCCATGTCAACGGCAAAGTCGTTCGCGAAGGCGACTGGATCACCCTTAACGGCACCCGGGGCAATATCTATCTGGGACAGTTGCCGATGATCGACGCCGGCCAGGAAAACAAGGTTCTGATGGACTTCCTGAAAATCTGCGATAAGGTCCGCACGCTGGGAATCCGCACCAATGCCGATACCCCGGAAGACGCGGCCAAGGCCCGTCAGTTCGGAGCCGAGGGCATCGGCCTGTTCCGCACCGAGCACATGTTCTACGGCAAAAACAGCGAACAGCCCCTGTTCTTCCTCCGCAAAATGATTATGTCCAGCTCGCTGGAGGAACAAAAGAAGGCCCTGGACGAACTATTCCCCTTTGTCAAGAAGGATATCAAGGCCACCCTGGCGGCGATGGATGGTATGCCGGTGGTCATCCGGCTGCTCGATCCGCCGCTGCATGAGTTTGTTCCGCACGATCCGGCCAAACAGGCCGAACTGGCCGCTTCGCTGAATATCGATGGAAGCGAACTGTCCAAGCGGGCGGAGAATCTGCGCGAGACCAACCCGATGATGGGCCATCGCGGCGTGCGATTGGGCGTCACCTACCCGGACGTGACGGCCATGCAGGTGCGGGCTATCTACGAGGCCGCCGCCGAACTAATCAAGGAAGGCAAAAAACCGTATCCGGAAATTATGGTTCCGGTCGTCTGCGACCTCAATGAACTGAAGGATCAGGTTGCCATCGTCCAGAAAATCTATAAAGAAGTGCTGGCCAAATATAATATCAAGGCCATCAAAACCCTTACCGGCACCATGATTGAAATCCCGCGTGCGGCGCTGCTGGCCGACCGCATTGCCCAGATGGCTCAGTTCTTCAGTTTTGGAACCAACGACATGACGCAGATGACCTTTGGTTTCAGCCGCGACGACATCGGCGGATTTATGCAGGAGTATATTGAAAAGAAGATCCTCCCCGGCGATCCGTTTGAAAGCATCGACCTCGACGGCGTCGGCGAAATGATCCAGCTTGGAATCCAGCGCGGCCGAAAGACCAACAAAAAACTGGAAATCGGCATCTGCGGCGAACACGGCGGAGAACCCAAAAGCGTTGAGTTCTGCCATAAGGTCGGCATGGACTATGTCAGCTGCTCGCCATTCCGCGTGCCGATCGCTCGCTTGGCCGCTGCCCAGGCCGCCGTCCGGAATGGATAATTCCAAAAAGCGGTTCTCAAAAAAGCAAAAGGTGCGTCCCCTACAGGACGCACCTTTTTTTATAGACTTAAGTCGAACGTTTTCTATATAATGAAGGAATGGAAAGGCATAAGGAATCCATACAAAAAGACACATCCGAACAGGCCGCGCAGATGCAGGTTACAACGCTGCGGCAGATGGGACTTTCCGGCCGAGCCCAAATGACATTTCAACTCAGCGATGCCCTGCGGCAAATCAGCCGAGCCGGAATTCGGCATCGCCATCCCGAGTATACCGATCAGCAGGTTACTTTGGCCTACTTGCGTCTGATTCTTGAACCTGCCCTTTTTCGCCAGGCATTCCCGGGCTGCGAGATTTCAGCATGACCGATCAGCGTCTATTTCTCGAGCAAATTATCAAGGCGCTCTGTCATGCGGGTATCCCCTATATGATTTCCGGATCCATCGGCAGCAGTTTTCATGGTCTGCCGAGGGCGACCAACGATGCGGATATTGTCATTGACCCGACCCCTAATCAAATAACGTCCTTTGTAAAATCTTTGGGACCGGAGTATTACGTCAGCGAGCAGGCGGCGGCAGAGGCCGTCGAGAACCGCTCGATGTTCAATGTCATTCATATGCAATCCGGGTGCAAAGCAGACCTGATTATTTGCAAAAAACGATCGTTCAGCCGGGAGGAATTTGCCCGTAGAATCCCTGTGCATTTTCTTGGAATCAAGGCCTGTATCCTCACGCCGGAAGACTCAATCCTCAGTAAACTCGAATGGAACAAGGGCCGACGCTCCGAAAACCAATGGAAGGACGCTCTCGGAGTTCTGAAAATTCAGAAAGACAACCTGGACTTTAACTATCTGAAAAAATGGGCAGCCGAATTGGGAATTGATGATGTCCTCGACCGTTTGATCGAAGAATCGGAAAAGTAAAAAAATCCTTCAGCGCTGACGGCCGTCTACCACCAAAACCGGACTCCATAAGTCAATTGGTGCTTCATATCTCGAAAACGCGACCATGTCACATGCCCGTCGGCATAACCGGTATTGCCGCCCTCCGGCTCCGGTCCCTGGCCGCCTAAACCTCGCCTTATCTGTCGCGACTGATGATTGCTGTTGTCCACCAGCGTCCCCATACTCAGTTCATCGATGCCTCCGCTCTTGATATCAAAAAAATTCCACTCATTCTCGCTGATCACCACGTCCATCACCATCCACCTGGACCCGGAGGCCGACAGATTCGAAAGCCGTCGTATGACAAATTTATCAAGCTCGCGCCCGTCCTCCAAAAAACGTCCGGCAAAGAAAGATCTTCCTTCCTCGTCATATTTATCAAAGTTGTACAGATAAGGAAGCACGCGGTAATACCGACGCTGAAGATCCGGCGTCAGACGTTTTTCATCGCGAAGCGGAACCTTTTTGCTGTAATCTTCGCCCAGATTGGTTGCCTCCAGCCAACGGTATTGCCAGAATCGCGCATCATCCGCTTGTTTCATCTTATTGGCGGGACAAAAATAAGTGGCGTTGTCTGTAAATCCGGCAAAACGGGAAATTTCATTGGTTGACCAAAAACTCATATCCCAGAACCAGTTGCCTGTGTTGCTGGTTGGAACATACGTGCTGTTTTCTCCGGCGTATAAAAGGACCCCCTGGCACTGCTGGCGAATATTGTTGGCGCACAGGGTTCGCAGTGCATATATTTTTGCTCGAGAAAGGGCGGGAAGAAGGATGCTCACCAAAACAGCCACAACGGCAATTACCACAAGCAGCTCGATCAGGGTAAATCCGGTTATTTTTCGGCAGTATTTCATAGGTGGTCCCTCACTCTAACAAAAAATCATGAAACACTCTTTTTTCCGATATACCCTATATATGATCAACCTCGCCGTTAAAGCCATTATATAGACACTTTCGCCTTTATATCCAGAAAAAAATGGCAAAATTCATGTCTTTTTGCCAAAACACTTGACAGGCCCCCTCAATCGCCTTTTCATAAGTTCTTGACAAACTATACAGAAAACCGCTAAGATGCATAGATATCGACGCTAAAACACTTTGGAGACAATCAGGATCGAAACCCCGGAAGACCAGTTTGAGATAAGTTTAGAGAAGGCCATGGCCTTTTTTACCCGCGCCGAAGAAGTCGCCACCGCCGACAACTTCGACTATGCGATTGATTTATATCTCGAAGGTCTGCGCCTGTGCCCGGACGCCCTCGAAGACGGCCACGCTCCCCTGCGTCGGCTGGCTCTCATCCGCCAGGGCAAAGGCGGCAAAAAACCCTCCATGATCGAAAAGGCCAAACGGCTGGGAGCAAAGAAAACCCCGCTGGACCAGATGCTGGCCGCCGAATATCTTCTGGCAAAGGATCCGGACTGCCTGCCTTATGCCGAAGACATGCTCAAGGCCTGTGTGGCCGGCGGCTTTACGCGCACCGCCGACTGGATCGCTCAGCTGATCTTTGACGCCAACCGCGCCAGCAGCAAGCCCTCTTTGGCCACATATCTGCTCCTGAAAGACTCCTACATCCAGCTTCAGATGTTCACCAAGGCCGTGGCGGCCTGCCAGCACGCTGTACAACTAAAGCCCAATGACGACGCCCTCCGCGACGAACTGAGGGATCTGTGCGCCAGCATGACCATGGAAAAAGGCCGCTATGGAAAGGCCGGCGACTTTCGCGGCTCCATCAAAGACAAAGAAGCCCAGGACCGGCTCCACAGCCAGGACCAGGCCGTCAAAAGCGAAGAATATCGACGGTTTGCAGTCAAAGAAGCCCAGGCGGCGGTTCGCCAGGCCCCCACCGTCACCAATATCCTGCAATTAGCCCAAGCCCTGGCTGATCTGGATACCGAGCAAAGCTGGAACGAAGTGGTTCAGCTGCTCCAGTCGAATTACCAGACATCCAGAGACTTCACCTTCCAGCGCAAACTCGGCGAACTGGAAATCCGCCGCCTGAAAGAGCAGATTCGAGAAGTTTACCGCCAACTCCAGCAGAAAGAAGGCGATGAAGGCCTCAGCGCCCGCTTCCATGCCCTGGTCGCCCGCCTGGATCAAATCGAACTCGAACATTATCGGCTGGGCCACGAAAACTACCCCACCGACTACAAGATGAAGTACGAATACGGCCGCTGCCTCCTTAAAAGCAAGCGGTTCGACGAGGCCATCCCTTTGTTTCAGGAGGCCCAAAAAGACCCCCGCCTGCGGATCTCGGCCATAGACAAAACGGGATTATGCTTTCTTTTGAAGGGCTGGTATGACGATGCCATCGATCTTTTTAAGGAGGCCATCCGACTCAGCCCGACTCAGGAAGACGCCCTTACAAAAGACATAAGATACAATCTGGCAAGGGCTTACGAGGCATCCGGCAAGGACGACCAGGCCCTCGAAATCTATCGCAAACTCGCCCAATTGGAGTTTAATTATAAAGATGTAAGCCAGCGTATTGACAAACTTCGCTCAAAAGGGCATAATACCTGACTCTTTTGGGATTGGCCTTATCCGGCCAATAAAGCGGAAATTCAAAAATCAGGAGCAAAAACGTGGCGCATTCGTTATCGGCAAAAAAGCGGATTCGGCAAAATGAAAAACATCGGGCCATCAATCGGTCTCGCAAGAGCCAGATTAAGACCCAAACCAGGAAGTATCTGGAGGCCCTTGCGGAGGGCAACGTCGAGTTGGCCCGCAAGGAACTGACAACCCTGACGAGCAAACTGGACAAGATCTCGACGACCTCGACGCTGCACAAGAACACGGCCGCCCGCATCAAGTCCCGGCTGACCCGTCGGCTCAACAAGATGCAGACCAAAACCGGCTAAGCCGCCCGATGTCCGCGGTTTTGCCGCAAGGGATAGAACTCTCGGCCGTCGCAGCAGGCGGCCGTTTTTATGTCCCCCCGCCGACAGGAAAGGAAAAGCAAAATGGCCCATTTGTACATCAAGGATATCCAGCCGGGGATGCAGATCAACGACATCTATCTGGTCGCTCAGCCCATCCTTCGCAATACCGCGCGAGGCGATCTGTATATCGCCATGTTCCTGTCGGACAAAACCGGAAAGATGAACAGCCGCATGTGGCAGGCCACCGAGCAGATCTACCAGCAGATCCCCGCCGAGGGCTATCTCCAGATCCGCGGCAAAAGCGAACTGTACCAGGGCGCCATGCAGATCATTGTCAATGATCTGCAGGTGGTCGATCCCTCCAAAGTCAATCCGGCCGAGTACATGCCGCGCACCGAAAAAGACGTCGTCGCGATGTACAAGGAATTGCTCGAGATCCTCGCCTCCATCGAAAACCTGCCGCTGCGCAATCTGGTCTCCCTGTTTGTCAAAGACAACGATCTGATGAAGCGGTTCTGCGCCGCTCCGGCCGCCATGCAGATGCACCACAACTACCTCGGCGGACTGCTCGAGCACACGCTCAATATGCTCCATGCCGCACAGGCCCTGTTCCCGCTGTATCCCAGGATCCAGAAAGATCTGGTCGTCGCCGCTATCTTTCTGCACGACATCGGCAAAACCCGCGAACTGTCCTACAACGTCGGCATCGGCTATACCGATCAGGGCCAACTGCTCGGCCATATCATCCAGGGCACACAGATGGTCGCCCGGATGGCCGATCAACTGGCCGCCGCCGGCAATCCGGTTCCCCAGCCGATCCTCGACAATCTGCTGCATATCATCATCAGCCACCATGGTACGCTCGAATTCGGGGCGGTCAGGGTTCCCGCCACGCCCGAGGCCTATATGGTGCATTATATCGATAACCTCGACGCCAAGATGAACCAGACGACCATGCTGATTGAAAACGACCCCGGCGAAGGCAACTGGACGTCCTACCAGAAATCGCTGGAGACCAAACTCTACCGCAATCGAGTCCTCGAAACCGAAGCGACATAGACCGCCTCCAGTGTCAAAGAACGCCGATGCCGCGGAGCGAGTCGGCTTTGGATCGGCCGTAACGTTGCAGAACCTCAATTCCTCTGCCAGATCCTCGGCCTCGGCTATACCGTGGAATCTTCGATGGACCAGCTTCGAATCCCTCCGCGCCTGCTCGACCGTCAGTTGTCGCTGCTTCAATTTGTCTGGGCTATCACTACGTTTCGTTGTTCTGGGTTATTAGGACAGGTTTTTAATATGCCCCTTCCGCAGATCCATCATATAAAATGCCGCCGCCCATCGCCTGGTAAAAAGCGGCAGTGTTAAATAGACGTTTGGCCTGTCCTTCTGTAAGATCGAGTTCGGACTGGAGTCGTTGTTGTTGCGCAATAAGCAAATCGTAATAGCTGGCTGTTCCAATCTTATACCGACGCTGTGTGGAATCGAAATACTTCTCTGAAGCGGAATCAGCGGCAGAAAGGGCCTCCAGCCTTTTTGAATCATTCTCCAATGCCCGTAATACATCAGCTACGTCGCGTAGAGCTTCTAAAACGACGGATTGGTAGTTTGCCGCAGCCGCATCGAAGGCGGCCAGCGCCGCTCTCTTTTCAGCGGGCAGGCCTGGATTGAACAGGGGTTGTGTCAGCTGTCCCGCTAAACTCCAAACTGCGGAGCCGCTGCCGAACAACGCACCGGTCGTCAGCGCCTGCGATCCAAGATCTGCGCTAAGGTTGATTTGAGGATACAGTTTCGATATTGCAACCCCGTATTCTGCATTGGAGATATGCAGCAGCGCTTCGGCGCCGAGAATGTCCGGCCTTGTACGTACCAGTTCAGAGGGGACTAACAAAGGCAGATCCGGAGGCAGGGTAAAATCCTCCAAGGTAAACGGCGGCAACAAACTCTCTCCCGGAGCTTTGCCCACAAGAACGGCCATAAGATGTTCGCTTTGTTGAATTTGATAACGTAACAGTGGTAGTTTGGCGCGGGTCTGCTCCAATTGCGTTTGCAAGGCAAATACATCGTCTGGTTCTCCCTGACCAAGATGAATGCGCTGTCGGGTTAATTCCAGTTGGCTTTCCTGCGATTTCAAGATGGTTTCCATAATTTCAGTCTGCCTTTTCAGGCTTGCTTGAGTAATGGCTGTTGTTACTATATTTGCCGCCAATGTCAAACGAGCCCCTTCTAATTGAAACCGCTGATAGTCGCACCGAGCCGCCAGAGCTTCCAATAGTCTGCGATTGCCTCCGGTCAGATCAAATAAATATCGAACGCCTATATCTGCGTTGTAGAGACTGAATTCCCGCGCTTCTCCGATTTGCCCTAATATGCCGGGATTAAAGCGTTGACGCCGGCCGCCCAGGCTGCCCTCTATTTGTGGATAACGGGTTAAACCGGCCCTCGCCAGATAAAGTTCATGGGCTTGAAGCAAAGTGGCCTCTGCCGCCATTAGGGTTGGATTGCGCTCGAATGCTTCTCGGATGAGCGTTTCCAGTTTATCGTTACTCATTAATCGCCACCAATACTGCGTTAGTCGTTTTCCTTTAATAATATTTTGCGGACTGCCCAGCACGGTAGGGGAGGAACTTAAATTTACGGCCGGCGGAGTAGAAGTATAATCCGTCGCATCAGGGGGAGCTGGGAGCTGATAATTCGGCCCTACTGTGCACCCCGTTAGTAAAATGGTAAAAAAAGCAAGCAGCATATACTGGATCTTTTTCTTTTTGTTCATATAAACGCTCCCTTGGGGGCTTTCTGAATAAACTTTTTGAGTATATTTCATTCGAAGCCGCGCCCTTGTCCTTTCTCTTCATAGGTCGCTCCGTCGCGGATATGGTAAATGCGTTTAAAGGTAGGAATAATTTTTTCGTCATGAGTAACGACAATAATGGCAGTTTCGAATCTTTTAGCCATATCATTCAATATCCGGATCACGGTCAAAGCTCGCTCGCTATCAAGCGGTGCGGTCGGTTCATCGGCCAGTATTACCGGGGGTTGATTCACCAAACCCCGTGCAATAGCCACTCGTTGCTGTTCTCCGCCGGAGAGTTGAGAAGGCATGGCCTTGGCACGATGTTTCACATCAAGCGCTTCAAACAATTCGATCGCCCGCTTACGCGCCTCGAGGTTTGACATTCCCGCCAGCATGGGCAGAAGGGCGACATTATCGGTGACGTCGAGGAAAGGTATCAGATATGGCGCTTGGAATACAAAGCCAATCCGATCCCGTCGCAAGGCACGAAGATCTTTGACCTTCCAACCGTCGTCGTAAATGATGTCGTTGTCGAGTATGATCTTTCCGGCGGTCGGCTCAATCACTGCTCCCAAACATTTAAGGAGCGTGCTTTTGCCGGAGCCCGAAGGACCGATCAGCCCAACAACTTCGCCAGGAGCTACGTGCATGTCTACTGCCTTCAGGGCATCAACGGCGGTATCGCCGCTTCCATAGCGTTTTTTTAACCCTTGGATCAGTATACCTTTAGCCGCCATATTAACCCCCTATCGCTTCGGCTGGGTCAACCCTAAGCGCGGCGCGAATAGCGATAATACTCGACAATGCGCAGATCATAACTACGGCGATAAAACCAATAATGGAGTCCAGGGGTTGTAGCAGTACATATTTAGGAAAGAGCGGAGCCATCAATAATGTTGCAGAGATCTTACCCACCACAAAGCCAATCAAACCCAAAGCAATGGACTGCTGCATGATTAAACCGACAATGGTGCGATTTTTGGTGCCAATCAGTTTCAAGACAGCAATTTCACGAATTTTTCCGAGCGTCAGGGTGTAGATAATAAAAGCCACAATGGCGGAACTGACAATCGCAAGGATCACCAGGAACATGAAGATTTGTCTGGCGGAGGTAGCAATCAGCTTGCCGACCAGAATCTCCTCCATTTGACCGCGGGTATAGACGGTCAATCGCTTCCAGCGGCGGATCGACTCGGCAACTTCTTCAGGGGAATGTCCTGTTTCAACTCGCACCAAAACTGCATTGACATAGGGGTTGACGCTTTGCGAGGCAATTATGGCGTCAAGCAAATCGGGCACTACGGGTCGGTTGAAAGCAGGGTTCTGAGCCGTTCGCCTTCGCTGTTTCCAGATAGCGTCATTGTCTTTTAGAAACTGTGCTTCCTGGGCGTCTTTTAGTGGAATGAATACCATTGGATCGCCATTGGAGGAGACCATCCTTCTTGTCAGTCCGACTATGGTGTAGCGGCTGCGGCGGATTTGGATGCGGTCGCCCAGTTTAAATCCTGAAGCGATATCGGCGACCGCTTCGTAATGACTCCGGGTAATTTGACGCCCGGCAATGAGATAGGGCGGCCAGCCGGGGGTTCCTGGTTCTCCGGGCGTTAGGCCGGTAACCATGGCGCGTACGTCGCCGTCTTGTTTGCCTATTTGCATGGTAAGGTATGTAATGTTCGCCGCCTGCTCCACTTCGGGCATGCTCCGAATCTCACGCCAGATGTCATCATAGAGACTGGATGGCTCTGCATAGGGGCCAAGCGTGTCCTTTTGTACGACCCAGAGATCGGCGCCGCTATTGTCGAGCAGCGCCTTGGCATCTTCCACCATGCCGCGATAAATCCCTGCCATAGACAGTGTGATGCCAATGAGTAGCCCAAGACCCATACCGGTAAATACGAACTTTCCCCACGAATAGAGGATGTCGCGTCCCGCCAAACTGATCATTGCCTCGTCCCCGAAATATGATCCACAACATGAATCCGACTTTGCTTTTTTAGAGGGTTTTCACTATAAGCCACGACTTGGTCGCCGACCTTGAGCCCTTCTCGTATTTGAACATGGCCTTCCAGGTCGGCAATTCCCAGTGAAACGGGCGTAAAGTGAAGATCGTTATGTATCACCCGCCACACTCCCAATCTGCCATTAATGTAATGGACGGCGGCATTAGGAATAACCGGCGCCGGCGCAAGTGTTGGCAAGGAAATCGTGACTTCAGCCAGCTCGCCGACAGGCGGCATCGGATCGGGAATTTGATCGAAGATAACCTTGGCAAGCGTTTCCTCCGTTACCGCGTCTGCCAGGGGTTCAACTCTCAGCACGCGCCCTGTCAGCAGGTTGCCTGCCTGAGATCGTAATGTGATCTGGGCCGGCAAATCGGCGGCGAGACCTTGCGTACGAGTTTGATCGAATCGGGTATTGACCCAGAGCGTGATTGGATCAATCAAAACAACGACAGACTGACCTGCAACCACGGTGGTTCCCGGATCGGCATCGCGTGAAACCACCAAGCCGTCGACTGGCGCAATCAGAGATAAATTTTTGCGCTGCGCCTCTAACGCCTCTCGTTCTGCACGTACGCGAGACAGTTCCTCCCATGCCGCAGTCAGACCTGCTTTTGCAACCAACAGGTCTTGTTGTTTAGCAGCTGCCATCTCCTCGCTGGTAGACTGGGCTTTAAGTAATTGCTCATAACGTAAGGCCTGTGTCATTGCATAATCCTTACATGCCTGCGCTTCGTTTAATTGAGCGCTCGCCCGCTTCAGAGCGGCGTCCTGAGCTCGAATACGTTCATCAAGATCCACCGGATCCATTTCGCCAAGCGATTGCCCTGCCCTGACATACTCGCCTGCGTGTACATCCAGCCGTTTGACCCGCCCCGCAAATGTGGGGCCAATTTTATAGGTAAAACGTGCCTCAACGGTTCCAATCCCGAAGAGCGCCGGAGAAAGACGCTTATTCTCGACGGTAACCAATACCACCGATACGGGAGCAAGCGGCCCCGAACGTAAAGCCACATAGACAAACAACGCAAGCAGAGGAACAAGTACCGTTATTATCGCCAATGTTCGCTTTTGAAAAGGCAGTTTTTTCATATTGCACTCCGGATGCCTCGTTGATAAATAGCAAAGACTTTCTGCGCATTGCGGCGCATATGACTCACATCGCCAACTATCAACGATTGCATAGTCAACCCTTGAATGGTGCCGATAAAGAGCGTGGCCGCGGCCTCGTTATCAATCTTTGCATCAATCTCGCCGCAGGCCTTTCCTTGTTCAAACACACGATTGAGACGCTCTGCATAACGGCGGATGACTATTTGTGCTATTCGCTTGGGTGCGGTTTCTTCAGAGCGTTGTAATTCACCAAACAGCATGCGCGGAACTCCGGGATGCTCTGTTATAAAGTCCACATGTGCCATAAACATGCCCTCAAGAATGCAAGAAGGGGAGGACTGTGCGTCGATCGCCTTATCAATGCCAGACAACAAACGCTCGGCTATCCATTCCATAACAGCTTGTAAAATAGCGTCTTTATTGGTAAAATGTCGAAAAAGCGCCCCTTGTGTTAATCCCATATGTTTGGCTATGGCAGCCGTTGTAATTTCTTTAGGATTTTGTTTTCCAGCCAGTTCGAGTACCGTTTTAATAATAACCCCCCGCCGCTGTTCAGCCGGAAGATGCTTGCTCAATTCACTCATATGAATCTCCAATAAATATAGATAGTAATTAATTACTATCTATGTTCGTCAAATATTTTTTGTCAACAACTTATTTAAAAAAATTTTTGATGGCGGATCTATCCTTTTTCGTGGTGAATTTTGAAGACCCAGATAGCAGATCTTTCATATCTGTATTTAGTAATTATATCAAGTTCTGATTTCTTCTATTTTCGAGGCCGGTCAGGGGTTACAACCCTACGGCGTCGCGGACGCAGACCCAAGGAGCCAATTTGACAATAAAAACGGAATTTACTTTTTCAGCAGATAAAAATCTGTGGTTAAGGACCTTTTTTATCTGTGTCAAACCGTGTTAATCCGTGGTTAAATCAATTCAAAAGGCAAAAGTAAAAAGGCAAAACTGAGGAACTTTCCTTTTGCATTTTCATTTTTTACTTTTTTCTAATCCGTGTCGATCCGTGTCAATCCGTGGTTAAATCAATTCAAAAGGCAAAAGGTAAAACTGAGGAACTTTCCTTTTGCATTTTCATTTTTTACTTTTTTCGTAAGCGTTCACTCAATTTCGGTTCGTTAGCATAATTTCAGTAATTGGCTCCCTTTGTCCGATAATATCGTTATGGACAAGGACACGTATATCAAACAACTGGAAGCAGAAGTTGCAAAGATTCCGGTGATGCAGGAATATATTAAAACGCTTGAAAAGCGTATTGAGGAAC
>JAKJEN010000046.1 GCA_022705405.1 Planctomycetota bacterium
CTTCGAACCCGAACCTTCGCCAGATCCACTCGCTCGGAGGATTCAACCGCCGTTGCAAGTTCCCCTTCGCTGAACCATTCCCGAATCGTAGCCGCCAACCCCGGGCCGATCACAGCCATATGGTTTTTCACATCCGTCAGACCCTCGGCCTGACACTTGGCCACAATCGCCTGACTCTTGACTCCCAGTTCCCCGGCCAGGATATACACTCTTGTCGTCGCTTTAGCCAAAACTGGATCTCCTGCGGACTCGGATCAGACCTTTTGGGACTCAGCCGAATCCATACAATCCTTACTTATTCCGTTTCTTTTCAGACCGGGCCTTCTCCTGCTTGAGAAGTCCTTCGGCCTGAGTCAATTTCTCTTCAGCCGCCGCTTCTTTGGCCGCCGTTTCGGCCGCTTTGATGATCCGCTCGGCCAGATCCCGGGGAACTTCCAGTTCCTCTGTCAGCGGCTCGGTCCCAACCTCTTCCAGATCGAGCACGGAGATAATCCCCAGCGCCAGTAATTTATCCACAAAGGTATCGTCCACCCCCTCAATCTGACCGATACAGGTCGCCAGCCGATCCACTTCCTTGTTGTATTCCGGCGGCGTGAGGATATCAATATCCCATCCGGTCAGCCGCGCCGCCAGCCGCACGTTCTGTCCGTGTTTGCCGATTGCCAGACTCAACTGGTCCTCGGCCACCACCACCGTCGCCCGCCCAAGTTCAAAACAGATTGCGATCTCGCTGACCTTGGCCGGACGCAGCGAATTGGCGATCAGCGCCTGTGACGAATCGCTCCAGGGCACAATGTCGATCTTCTCCCCGCCCAGCTCATCCACAATATTCTTGATCCGACTGCCGCGAACCCCCACACAGGCCCCCACCGGGTCCACTTTATCATCCACTGAATCCACCGCGATTTTTGTGCGATACCCCGCCTCTCGGGCCAGTGCCTTGATCTCGATAACCCGCTCGCTGACCTCCGGAACCTCCAGTTCAAACAGCCGACGGATAAAATCCGGATGCGTTCGCGACAGCACGATCTTGACCTGATTGGACGCCTCCCGCACTTCAAGGATCATCGCCCGAATCCGCTCGCCCGGATGATGCGATTCTCCGCTGATTTGTTCGGATTTGGGCAAAATCGCCTCAACCCGGTCGGTCAGGTTCACTACCAGCACCCCGCCGTCAAACCGGCCGACTACGCCGTTGACAATCTCCCCGCGTCGCTGAGCATACTCAGTAAAAATGCTGTCTCGCTCTCCGGCTCGAATCTTCTGGATAATTACCTGCTTGGCCGTCTGTGCCGGAATTCGACCCAATTGCTGAATATCTATCTGGATGCCGTCCTTAAACCCTGTAATCTGCCCCGAGGCTCGGTCAATATGAACGACGATTTCGCTGTCCGGCCCGACGGCAAAATGTTTGCGCGCAGCCGACACGATCGCAGACTCCAGATCCTGGAAGATCGATTCTTTATCGATGTTCTTGTTGCGGGCGATATTCTCGACGTTCCTCAATAAATCCTGACTCATAACATCCGGTTCCTTCCCAGAACACTGATACCGGTTAACATTCTCATTCGTCCGCCGCCGGCCGTCAAAAAAAGTCGGCTGTTCAACTTTTTACCATTCCTTAATTAAGAAATGGCGCCCCTAAGGCCGCTTACGGGGCATCCATCCAGCCGCTGCGATCCCGTGATCCGTTACGGGTACAAACAAAAAAGTGGAAACCTTCAGGTTGCCACTTTCCATCACTGCATCAATCGGCCCGCCTTCTGTCCGCTCTCTCGCGGGCACACCAGACTGTTTGCCTTACTCGGCCATACGATCTGCCCCCCACAGCTGCTGCCGATTTTGCAGATTCCCTGAAGAATCCATGCCTATTTTGACAAGCCGTCCGCTCATCCTGCCGGTTTTCGCCTTACAGGATGTAATCCTATGCGGATGCACGACTTGTAATTCCTTTTTTAATCATAATCTCACCCTTACCGCTCAAAAACTACACGTCGGCGAAACTTGAATTATAAACGGACAGACAGCAAAGTCAAGAATTGTTTCTTTTTCTTCAATTTTTCACAAAACAGTATACAGATAATGTGGATATATTATATGCCAATAGTGGTTCCCCAATCTGCGGGCGCAAAAAAAGACCGCGAGGGCATTGCCCCCGCGGCCGATTTCAAAACGCACGCGGGAAAAACCGCAGTCGCAGTTTACTGTTGCTTCAAATCTTCCATCAGGGCCGACACCTTTTCCTTCAATTCGCCCACAGCTGCGCCGGTCACAAAATCGCCGGGCCGACATTCCCCATCAATCTTTATCTTTACCGCCTTGAGCATTAGAAAAGCCGCGCTATTCTGCTGCCGGTCAATCAGAATCTGAGCAGTCACGATCATCTGCCGCAGCGAAGCCAGCCGCAAGGCGGCAAGCAAGCGAGGACCCTGCCCGACCAGTTTGCCTTCCCGAACAGATCGATCAAAGAACTCAAGGATCGATTTGATCTGCTGAGCGGGCGTCAGCCGGACGAACCCTTCGCCGGCCAGCATAATCGCCAGCCGCTCCTGTTCAGGATCATTGCTGAGCAGAACAATCGCCGCTTCGGCCTGCCATATCTCGACAGGGGCAAACAAAACCCCAATCTCGACAGACTCTTCGGCGGCCAGAATCAGAGGCGATTGCCAAAGACCGGTGGTATAAAACTGAAGCAAGCTGTCCTGCTCAAGTGACAGCGAATCGATAACCAGAGGCGCAGCGCCTGTATTGGCGATCTGGAAGGTCGCCTGCGCAAATTCGCCGACCTCTACCCGACCCAGATCGATCGACGATACAGAGACCTCGATCTTGGGCTGGGGCTGGGGCTCAGGAGGCGCTGCGTCAATCCAATGCAGACCGACAGTCAGCTGATAGCTGCCTTCTTCAAAGCAATCCACCCCAAAAGCAAAAGACGTGCCGTCGGCATATCGACCCGACAATCGATGACCGGTCAGAAACAACTGCGCAGCACTGGGGTCAACCGCCGTCCCATCCACCGCGAAATCCGTACCGTGCACAATCACCTGAGGATCGGGCATTCCATTGTACGAGGTAGTGATAATCAGCAAGTTGTCAATCTGTCCGCCGTAGATGTTGATAATCGCCCCGGAAGCGGCAATCACATCGCCAAGGTAGTAGTCATTGACAATATGAGCTCCGGGATAAAGGTTGACTGTAGCGCCCTCGACCCAGACATAGCCGAGGACTTCATAGTCGATATTCGTTGTGGTTCCGCCTGTGTACACCTCATCCGCCCGGCAGATACAAGCGGATGAGAGCATCACGGCCAACAGAGCACCTGCAGGCCTGTCCGAATAATTCGCTTCTTGTTCATTTTACGTCCCCCATACAGAAAGTGTTGGATGTGTTTTTGGGCTCTTTGTAAAATATACACGTCAATTGCAGCCCGGTCAAATCGACTGCTGTAAAACGCAAAGGCGGTTTTTATCGGGCAAGGCCTATAAAAACCCCGTCCATTTTCTGAGCCGGCCGATTCGTCCTGGATAAATACCCTGAGGATTCACACAAGATTTTGCAGATCCAAAGACCCATAATCCCGCAAAATCCGGCTTGTTTCCGCCAATCGCGGCCTCCAGCGGCAATCCTCCTCATAAAAAAGAAGATAAATTCCTATTTTCAATTTTTTTTTAAACCCTTGCCGGCCAAACCAAGTATATGAGTATATTGCAATATACTCATATACTTATTAAAATACAGACAAGCCATTTGATAAACTTAAGGATAGGTCGTTTTCAGTATTAAAAACACATTTTTTTGAAATTATGAAATTGGCTGTTAGACTTTTAGGTCAGTTGTGCCAAAATGTCAAAAACGGATAATATGGTTTCAGGATCGGATAATAAAATGAAGAAAATTTCACGAAACGATCTGAAATTGCCTTATGACCTGTATCATAAGCAAGCCCTGATAGCCCAGGCCGTGGCCCATCCGGTACGAATTGCCATTCTCAATGTGCTGCGCCAGGGTCCGCACTGCGTTCAGGATATTACCCATCACGTAAGCAAAAAACAGTCGAATATCTCCCGCCACCTGGCCCTGATGGTCGGTTCGGGCCTTTTAACCTATGAGAAAAAAGGGCTTCGCGTGGTCTACATGATCCGAACCCAATGCGTCCTGCGGTTCCTTGACTGCCTGTCTCAGTGTCTTCAGGAACAGATTCAAAGCGACTCACAAACGCTGAAAGTGATTGGATAGGCGTCTCTATGAGTTTTCTAAAGACTGAATGGAAAAAGATTCTTCTGGTCGCGGCCGTCTTTGCCGGATGTTTCTACCTGCCGGTCGGGCTGCCCCGTTTTGACAACGCCGTTTTTGAATCGCTGGCCCTTGTGCGATGGTATGCACGCCAGCACGTGCTGCTGTGCCTGACGCCGGCGTTTTTTATCGCCGGCGCGATCTCCGCCTTTATCAGTCAAAACTCGGTTATGAAATATCTGGGAGCCAACGCCAATAAAATTCTCTCTTTCAGCATCGCATCCGTCTCCGGCTCGGTCCTGGCGGTCTGTTCGTGCACCGTACTGCCGCTGTTTGCAGGCATTTACCAAATGGGAGCCGGACTGGGACCGGCTTGCACGTTTCTGTACTCCGGCCCCGCCGTCAACGTGCTGGCCATAATTTTGACCGCTCGTATCTTAGGATTGCAGATGGGAATCGCCCGTGCGGTCGGCGCCGTCGTATTCAGCGTGCTGATTGGAATTTTGATGCACGTTTTCTACCGAAAAGAACAGGCCCAAAAGGCCCAGGCCGCTGCCCTGATGCCCCCGCCGGAGACTGCCCGACCATTATGGAAAACCGCCCTCCTGTTTGCATGCATGATCGCCATCCTGGTTTTTGCCAACTGGGCGCGCAGCGGAGATGTGCGGGCGGTTTTTTTGTGCTGCCCCGGCGGTCTGACGACTTACGCCATCGAGGGCTCGATCGTCTCGCAAACCAGCCGACAGGTTCTGATTAAAGATCAAACAGGCGTCCAGCACGCTATCCCCGCTGAACAGATCCAGACAGTAGATGCCATTGAAAAGAATCCAATTTACGAAGCCGTTTACAAAATCCGCTGGGGACTCACCCTCGGACTGCTGGCCCTCTTCATCGGCCTGGCGGTCTTGTGGGTCGGCTCAGAAGAGCGCAAACTCTGGCTGGAATCCTCGTGGGGATTTGCGCTGCAGATTCTGCCGCTGCTCCTGATGGGCGTGCTGATCGCCGGTTTTCTGCTGGGCCGCGTGGGCCATGAGGGACTGATCCCGTCTAAATGGGTGGAACAGGCCGTCGGCGGCAACTCCCTGCGGGCGAACTTGTTTGCCTCCGTCGCGGGGGCATTTATGTATTTTGCCACGCTGACGGAAGTGCCGATCCTGCAGGGACTGATGGGGGCGGGCATGGGCAAGGGGCCGGCTCTGGCGCTGCTGCTGGCTGGTCCGGCGCTGTCGCTGCCGAGTATGCTGGTGATTCGCTCGATCCTGGGAACGCAGAAAACAATCATTTTTTGCTCATTAGTTATAGGGATGGCCGCAATCTGTGGTATGATATACGGGGCGTTTTTCTAATGGAGATAATTGCATGAAAAAGATTCAGATTCTCGGAACCGGCTGCCCCAAGTGTAAAAAACTGGCCGAAAACGCCTCCATAGCTGCGGCTGAACTGGGCCTGGACTGTCAGATCGAAAAAGTCTCGCAAATCAGCGACATTATAAAATTCGGAGTGATGATGACCCCGGCCCTGGCGATAGACGGACAGGTCAAAGCAGCCGGAAAGGTGCTGTCGCCCGAAGAAATCAAACTCTTTATTCAATAAGGAACAGGATATGAAAAAAAACAAATCGCTTTGGCTGATTATTCTGGCGGCGCTGGCGGGGCTTTTCCTTTTGCATGTATTTCAGATCGGCCGATTTAACAGGCAGTCCTCCAATTTCTCTGACGAATCTGTCATCGGACAGGGAAAGCCGGTACTGCTGCAAATCAGTTCGGCCGGCTGTCCCCCCTGCCGCCGGATGATGCCGGTACTTGCGGATCTGAACGCCCGATACGCCGATCATTTCACGATAGCCCTGATTTCACTGGACAACCAGCCCCAGGCGCAAAGCCGCTACAACGTACAGGCCGTACCGACACAGATCTTCTTTGACGAACAAGGCAACGCGCTGCACCGTCATACAGGCGGACTGACGGCCGATCAGGTCCTCAGTCTGTGGTCCCAACTGGGAGTAAAAATTCAGTAGGCCGGCGGCTTTTTTCTTTGTTGATCGCGCAGCCAGTCCACCGGCGCTCGATCATCGGTTAGCGCTCTGGCCTGCGCATCAGGCCGCAAAGCAGGCCGGAGGCGCCGGGCGATGGAAACCAAACTGAATGCAAACGACCGTTTTTCCTGAAGATCTCGCGCCCGGTCGATCAGTTCTTTGGCCTCCGGCTGACGGACCGAAGGTCCCGTCGAAACCAGCATCGCATTGCCGCTGTCTTTGCCCATAAACACCTGACAGCGCCCAAAGACCTCCAGAAACGTCGCCCACTCGGCGTCAAACAGCAGATTGTCATAAAACACATTGGCTACTACAACCCCATCGGGACTGAGCGCAGCCCCGACCTCCTCCAGGAACTGGCGGGTCATAATCGCCGTTGAAGGCGTCCAGAATAATCAAATCGTAGCGCGGCGATTGTTCCAGCCGCAATTGCTTTTTGATAAACATCCTGCCGTCCTCGACAAAGACCCTTAAATTCGGATCTTCGGCAAAGGCAAAATACTGTCTGGCAATCGGCGGGATGGCTTTGTCAATCTCGACCACATCAATGACCGCTTCCGGATAATACCGACGCAGTTCCCGCGGGATCACCCCGCCCCCCAGTCCCAGCGTCAGCACACGCCTGGGCTGCGGCTGATAGAGAAGCCCGCAAAAGGACAATTCGGTATATTCCAGCCGGTGCTCCCTCAGATCGTCCAGATTAACCTGCGACTGAATCGGCACAGCCCAGCGCCGACCGAACCGAAGCGTGACAATCGATCCGCGCTGATAGACAAAGATCGTGTTGTACAGCGACTCCTGACGATGGATTAAATTGCCCCAGTCTGCCGGCTGCCTGCTGGACGCATCCGCTATTAATGCCAGCGCACTATAAAGCAAAATCAGAACCGGTTTAAACATCTTGTTTCCTCTGTAAAACCGCAAGACCCGCCAGCAGCAGGCCCAGCAGCGTCAGAATCCCGCCGGAGATCCACAGCGTCAGCCGTATTGAATACAGGATCAGGTAGAAGGCCGTCGCCAGGCATCCGGCGAAACTGGCTGCGGTCGAAACAGCCAGCACCAGCCCGGCGTTAAAGCCCGATTGATCTGCCCGGTATGTCAGCCAACGCACGGCCGTCGGCGAGACCGTCCCCAAAAGCCCCGTTGGGACGGCAAACAAAAACAGCGACGCCAGCAGCGAACCCCATTTTTCATCCATGCCCATATCGAAAATCCAGTCGCATATCGGACCGGTTATCCAAGGCAGCAAAATCAGCCACACGCCGGCAATCGCGATGAAAAACCCCAGGATTCGGCAGCTGTCGGACCTTTCCGACAGCCGCCCTCCCGCCAGATACCCGGCCGCCAAACTGAGCAGAAAGGTGCCGATCACACTGCCGGTGACTACATACACCGCACTGCCGAAATGCGGCGCCAGCATCCGCACGCCCAGGATTTCCAGTTCCATCACAAACCACCCGCACAGGCAGGTCAAACCAATCACACCTGCCGAGCGGGCTTTGTTTCGTTTGCGTTCCGACGCTGAATTGGACGGTTGAGCTTCCATCTGGGTGCATTGTATCCGCCAGGGAAAATAGGGCAAGCGTTAGCCGATCTCGGACAGCGTTTTATTTTTAAGAACGCCCCTTAAAAAAGGGCCCTGCCCAAGCCCGCGCCGCGCCGATGTTTGTGGACTGTCTTACCGGAGCCAGGAAGCCGCCAGCAGCGCCAGATCATTCAGATCAACCAGACAATCCCCTGTCAAATCTCCTTCCAGTTCGCATTTAAAAATAGAAAAGACCGCATCGCTGCTATCGGAAACGGAGGGATCGGCCGCATTGCTGATCTTGATCAGAACCTGGTCCGAAGAAACCAGAGGCGTCTGCCACAGGTATTGGCCGCTGTTGTCTTTATTGGGCGGATAAACCGGCGACCAGACAATCCCCCCGTCGATAGAAAACTCGATCTGAACGCGCCGCACTGCGCCGGTATAATTCCAGGTAATCGGTATCGTCGCGCCGCTCCGAATGGTTTCCAGGCCATTGGGAGACAGCAGAGTCAGCGTCGATTCGGCTGCGGCCCCGCGCAGGGCCTCTATATTTTGTCGGCCCCATTGGTTAGGAGCTCCGAAGGTGCTTAAATCTTTTCCGCTGTCATAATCGGGAGAATTGGCCGTTGTCGCCGCTGATGGATCTGCTTCCAGTCGAAAAATCTCGTCATTGCCGATTCCGCCGGCGGGACTGATCCCCTCGCCGGCCGGACCGAAAATCACGGTACCGGAGGCGTTGCGGATGCGAAGCTGCCAGTTCGAACTGCTGACGGGAAAGTTGGACGCTTCAATATAGGTCCCATCCGCCCCATTGGCGGCCTGAACATGGATCCACCAGTCGCCTGCGGCCGGATCATAGCTCACATCAGTAGGCAGATCTTCGGCAACCGTTATGATCGTCCCGCTGCGAAGATCAGACCACAGGGCATGGTTGGTCAGACTCAGCGTTTTATTAAGGACCCCGTTTTCGTATATATCCAGTTTCCAGTTGCGCATGTCCAGGTGGTCGGCAATCACAACCAGTTCAAACCAATCGCCGCCGTTGCCCGCTACCCGCCCGAAAAAGGAATCCGAAGCCCGACCGCCTTTTGCGTCGGCCGTCGCGTCTCCGCCCCCCAGAAAGACATCCGAACCCACAGCGTTATATTCATTCAGGATTACCGCCGCGCAAAAAACAACCCCCGTAAGACACAGAATCATGCCGCAGATTATCAGACGTTGGATACAGAACACTTTTCATCCCCTTTCAGTCGCAAGCAATCCCCATTTCGTAGTGCAAATTAAAATACTGTTGCTTGTTTTCCGATAAGGTACCAAAAGGATCTTGTTTTGTCAACCCAAAAAGAAGAAAAACAGGATGGCTCCCTTCTTGTTTTCTCTCTTTACTTTTTACTTTTTATCTCTTTCAGTTCCTTATTGATGCGTACCGAGCACCAGGCCTTGCCGCACATGGTGCAGTAATCATCGCGGGTGTTCTCTTTATCAATCCGGCTGTGAGCGCAGGCCTCTTCGTACATCATCCGAGCGGTTTTCGGATCGATTGCGCTGTCCAGATGCTCTTTCCAGTCCAAAGCCGCCCGCGCTGCGCTCAGTTTGCGGTCTTTCTCCACAGCGGCGGCAAATCCTCGCGCCACATCGGCCGCGTGTGCGGCAATCTTGCAGGCCACCACACCCTGACGCACATCTTCCAGATCGGGCAGACCCAAATGCTCGCGCGGGGTCACATAGCATAAAAACGAAGCGCCGTAATAGGCCGCCGCCGTGCCGCCGATGGCGCTGGTTATGTGATCATAGCCGGGAGCGATATCCGTCACCAGCGGACCGAGCACATAAAACGGTGCCCCCTTGCAGATCTCATGCTGAATCTCCATATTATACCGGATCTGGTCAAACGGCACATGTCCGGGGCCTTCGACCATCGCCTGACAGCCGTTGTCCCAGGCCCGCTGGGTCAACTCGCCCAGCGTCCGCAGTTCGGCAATCTGCGCCGCATCCGTGGCGTCGGCTCCGCAGCCCGGCCGCAGCCCGTCGCCCAGCGAAAAGCACACATCATACTGGCGCATAATCGCGCACAAATCGTCAAACATTTCATACAGAGGATTTTGCCGCTGGTGATAGGTCATCCATTTGGCCAGCAGCGCACCGCCCCGGCTGACGATCCCGCACACGCGTTTGTCGATCAGATCCAGATGTTCCCGCAAAAGTCCGGCATGAATCGTAAAAAAATCCACGCCCTGGGCGGCCTGCTTTTCGACAACCTTCAAAATCGCCGCATGATCGATCTGGTCAACCCCCCGTCCGACGATGACTTCATAGATCGGAACCGTACCGAAAGGCGCCGGGCATTCATCCAGCAGCCGCTTGCGGATCGTATCCAGATCGCCGCCTGTGCTTAAATCCATCACCGCATCGGCTCCGGCCTCAAGAGCCGTCTTTAATTTCTGAATTTCATAGTCCAGATCCGACCGCACGCTGCTGCATCCGATGTTGGCGTTAATCTTTGTACTGGCGGCACGGCCGATGCCTGTGGGTATCAGATTGCCGGCCAAATGAATGCGATTGGCGGGGATGACCAGCCGTCCGGATGCAATCTGCTCTCGCACCAGTTCAGCGCTGAGCCCTTCTTTTTCCGCGACCGTCCTCATCGGGTCGGTGATTTGTCCGGATCGTGCATATTCAATTTGTGTTGTCATTTTCTGCTCCCATAAAAAAATCGCTTCACGGGGAAGCGATTCAGTCGGCTGTCGATCCGGTTTGGAGGTCGCTTCCCTACGCAGGACTCCGCACACTGCGGTTTGCCTGATCAGGTTCGAAGGGTCGCCCCATACAAGTACACCCCCGCAAAATACGCCGATCGCTCGTGCACAAGAGCGATCAAATCGCAGGAATCGACTTCTCAAAAGGGCGTCTCAGGCCGTTTTTTCCCGGCCGCCCCCAGCGAACGTTCTTATTATACGAACGCAAAGCCCCTTGGTCAAAAAGATTATTAAAATCCTATTGCTTAACGACGCTGTCCGCTGTATACTTTTTTGAAAATTAACAGGTCTGATCTTTGTTTTTTGGCAAGGAGTAAAGACATGAGAATATCGAACTGGCTGTGTATCTGCTCTGTCGTTTTGCTGTTGTCGGGCTGTTCAGTCACTCCTGAAAAAGCCGTCGGGCGAGAAGACCTGTCATCGGATGTAAAAGAAGCCATTCCCTATTTCCGGCAAAAAGACCCGAGCATCCAGAAGTTTTTTGACGCCTCAGTCGGCTACGCCGTTCTCCCGAAGGTTTACAAAGGCGCCTTCTGGGTCGGCGGGGCCTACGGAAAAGGCCAGGTGTTTGACCGAAGCGGAGCGCTGCTGGGCTATTGTGATATGAAGCAGGCCACAATCGGATTTTCCTTCGGCGGAGAATATTTTCGCGAGATCATCTTCTTCCGCCGCCCCGCCGACATGCAGCGGTTTATGAAGGGCAACTTTGCCCTTTCGGCTCAGGCGACCGCAACGGCTGTCGCGGTCGGGGCCGCGGCCAAGGTCGATTACAAAGACGGCATGGCGGTCTTTGTGCTGGCCGATGCCGGGCTGATGGTCGACGCCTCCGTCGGCGGGCAAAGGTTTGAGTTTGAGGCCGTCCCGCGGCTGATGAACTGACCGTCCTCAGATGGACAGAACGGCAATAAACGGCAGCTGCCGATAGCGATTCTGATAATCCAGCCCGTATCCGATGACAAAGACGTCCTCGATCCGCATGCCGAGAAAATCGATGGAAATTTGTTTTTGGTGGGGAACCCGCTTTTCAAGAAAGACACAGGTTTTTATCTCCGCCGGCCGGCAGGCCCGGACCCATTCCATTACCGCCGACAGCGTAAGCCCCGTATCATAGATATCATCGATCACTAAAACCTGTTTGCCCTCGATCTTCTGTCGGAGTTTTTGAGAGTCCCGGATCTCCACGGTTCCGCAAGAGCGCGTTGACCCTTTGTAACTGTCGGCCTCCAGATATTCGGTCTGGATCGGAAATTGAACCCCGGCCAGCAGATCGCGGGCAAAATATCTGGCTCCTTCCAGAAGCACAAGAGCAATCGCCTCGTCCGCTTGAGCGTAATACGCGTTGACCTGCTCGGTTATCCGCCTAACGACCTGCTGAATCTGCCGTTCGGAGATCAGGATTTTTTCGTATGGGATTTTCTGTACGGATTCCTTTGTCATAGCCGCTGGACGCTTCCTCTTACAAAATTTGCAGAGAATCCCGACTGAATCCATGTCGGCCGTCGCGGGTTAAAACCCGCGCTCCGGAGGCGGTAACCAGCACGTCGTCCTCGATTCGAATGCCGAATTTTCCGGGCAGATAGATGCCCGGCTCCACCGTGACGATCTGACCGGCCTGAAGCAGGGTCTTTTTATCCTGACAGGTCAGATACGGAATCTCATGAACCTCCAGGCCCAGCCCGTGTCCCGTGCCGTGGCCGTACGCCGGAAAGCCCGACTGCTTAATAACCTCCCGCGCGGCCGCATCCGCCTCCGACGCCTTTACGCCTGCGCGGATTTTTGCAACCGCTGCCTGCTGAGCCGCATAGACCGCCTCCCAGGCCCGCCGATACTCGACGCTGACCCCTCCCCATCCGAAACTGCGCGTAAGATCGCAGGTATAACCTTCCAGGCAAACGCCGAAATCTATCAGAATCGTATCCTTCGCCCGCAGTTTTCGCCCCGAGGGCTGATGATGATTGCGCGAGCCGTTGGGGCCAAATGCAATGATCGTATCAAATCCGGGCCGCGCCCCCCGCATCCGCATTTCATATTCCAGCCGTGCGGTCAGCTGCTGTTCGGTCATACCGGTCCGCAGAAAACGCAGCGAGGCCCGCAGACATTCCCAGGCCGTCCGCCCGGCCTTCTGAATCAGCCCAATCTCTTCCGGCTGTTTGATATCGCGTAATTTTTCAACCAGCCCATCGACCGGCTGCGCCGATACCTTCAGCGGCCGCAGCGCCTTGCGAATCCTGTCCAGCGTTGCCGCCGAGACGGTCTGCTCAACTGCGATTTTCCTGATCCGCCCGAGCCGCTCAACCTGCATCGCAAGGGCTTTGGCAATGGCTTCTTTTCGCTGCAGAATGCGGCAGCCGATGCACTCCCCGCGGGCCTGCTCGCCGTAGCGGCTGTCGGTAATCAGCAGGCAGGTATTGGCCGTAAGAAGCGCCCAACTGTCGTGCCCGGAAAAATTCGTCAAATAACGGACATTTTCAACCTTGGTAAGCAGCAGGGCATCCAGATTTTTTTCCCGCAAATCCCTGCGAAGCTGCCTCTGTCGCTGGTGTATTAATTTCTTATTCATACGCATCAATCCCTTGTTTTATCGGTCCGGATGGCGGCACATTACCGGGTTTGTCAAAAAAGGGCAATTCTATTTTTTCGGTTTGTTTGCGGGATCTTTATTTAGTATGTTTTCTATAGCCAGAGAGCAGAAATCCCAACAAACGGGAGTGTAATACAATCTCCTCTCCTGTCTTTTCCATGGCATGGACGCTCCAGCGGGGCAGCGGTCCGGCGACCGGATCACTGCCCCGTTTTTTTACCCCTTACTTTGATCCCCCCCAGCGGATAAAATCCAGCTTTCTTAAAAATGAAGATCTTTCTATGGCTATTTTCTATATATTTATTCTACTCTAATGTATCTATTTCAAGTTTTCTGGGAACTGTATCAACAGAGGTCAGAGTTGCGATATCCTGCTCGTTGGTTGCTTTAAGTTCCTTAAACCGCCGTGCTGAGATTAGCACACGGCTCTCGAATGTCCCCACAGTCTTATTGTAATACTCCATCGCCTTCGCCAAGCCTTTGCCAGTATCGGATAGGTGCTCTGCCATCACGCGCAAACGATCATACAATTGTTTGCCAAGTTCACATATCTGAAAAGCATTCTTGGCGACCTGTTCTTGCTTCCAGCCATATGCCACCGCCTGTAATAATGCGATTAATGTCGTCGGCGTAGCGAGAATTACCTTCTTTTTCACTCCTATCTCAATCAGGGAGGGCTCCTGTTCCAGCGCAGCGCTAAAGAACATCTCACCCGGCAGGAACATGACAACAAACTCGGGGGCTTGTTCAAACTGCTCCCAGTATCCCTTGGTACCCAATTTTGCGATGTGGTCTTTGACTTGATCGGCATGCTCCCGTAGTTTCGCTTCTCGATGTTCGGTGTCCTTCATCTCCAATGAGTCAATATATGCTGTCAAAGGAGCCTTAGAATCAACCACAATTGTTCGATCATTTGGCAATGACACAACCATATCAGGCCGTAGAGCCCGGCCGTCTCCGACGGCTGTCTCCTGCTCCTTGAAATCACAGTAATTGACCATTCCAGCAATCTCTACTACTCGGCGAAGCTGAATCTCGCCCCAGCGGCCCCTAACATGTGGTTTGCGTAGAGCCGTGACAAGGTTAGAAGTCTCTCTTTTCAGTTCGGTCTCTGAGTTTAGTAGGCTATTCATCTTCTCAGTCAGCTTGGAGTACGACTCAATCCACTGCTTGTCAAACTCACCGATCTTTTTGTCCACGTTCTGCAGAGTCTCTTTCAGCGGATTGACCAGTTCCTGAAACGCCTTTTGCCTTTTTTCAAGATCACCCTTGGCTTGATTCTGATAATCGCTCAACTGGGTTTTTGCCAATTCCAAAAATTGTTTATTATTCATATTAAGAACATCGTGGGATAGAGATTTAAATTCAGTCTTCAGACGTTCTTCGGTTTCTTTGAGGATTCTCTCTTTTTCCGCAAACGCTTTCTGCTGTTCTTCCATCTTAGTGCTCAATTCTTGAGTCTGTGTTTTTAGTTCCGTCTCCAGGCTCTGTAGTTGAGCAATCTTGACATCTTTATCCTTTAATAGAACGGTTTTCTCATCATAGGCTTGCTGCTTTTCGCTCAGGCGGCCTTCTAGTTCCGAAACCTTAGATTTAAACGAACTCAGTTCGTTCTGCAGTTCAACAACATTCTTTTCCTTATGGGCGATCGCTTCCTGCAGTTCAGTAATTCGGCTGTTGGTCTGTTCGGCAATAATACGTTTTTCACGTTCTATATCAAATTCGGATTTCAGTGTTTTCTGCTTATGAGAAAACCAAATAAAAAGCCCCATTCCTGTGATAAACCCACTTAGAATAAATGCCAATGCAAATTCCATGATATGCTCCTGTCTTTAAACCGGGGACAGTTACCAATTTTGGGAAACAATTGACAAAACCGCTTTAAGTCCAGAAGACTTACAATTTTTCAATTGTCAAATCTATCCTAATAATTCCGCTATACGTTGTCAAGAAATAATGGATCATGTTTTTGTATTTCTTGTTCCATTATCTCCATATTTCGCCTTCATCAGATAAATCCTTAAATCTGCCTTCAGATTAATGAAAAAGCTGATTTTGTCAGAAGATTTAATATTTACTAAACTTTTTCGGATTTTTCTTGACTTTCAAATTTTTTGATTTATAATACCTTGCTATAAGTAAAGAAGGAGTAAAACAGGGCGTTGAAAAAGAAGGAGCCGTCAATGAATTCCAAATTTAATGTATCCAATTTTCCTTTCTGTTTTTCAAATACCTCATGGTTTTTATTCCTTTGGGTGGTTTACTGCGGCTCGCGTCGGCGCATCGCGGCGCGCAGGCGGCTCATAATGGCGCGCCGGCGGCACAAAATGGCGCATCGGCGGTTCGCCGCGGCACACGAAAAAACCGCCAAAACCCCATTTCCATCTAAAAAAATGCAGATACATCGATTTTCGCAACATCTATGCGAACAATCCCCCGGCGGTTTCTTTCTCCTTGTCCCCAACCAAGCCGCACGGTACAATACCGCCTTTTACCGAAACGAAATTTCCGGAGCCGAATGAAAAAACTATGCTGCTGCCGATAGGAACCAGTATCAGCCCGCGTCGGACCCCCTACGCGAATTATTGTCTGATCCTCATAAACGTCGTCTTTTTCGTGCTCTCGATGCGGATGGTTTATAATATCCAGAGCGGAGCCAGATACCTGGATCTGCGCCCGTGGGCGCAGAATTTTATGCTCTGGCCGCAGCGACCGCAGATCTGGCAGTTTGTCACCTATTCATTTCTGCATTCCGGCGCTCATTTCTATGTCCTCCACTTGCTGGGCAATATGTATTTTCTGTATTTGTTCGGCAATCCGGTCAACGATAAACTGGGCAATATCGGCTACCTCTGTTTGTATCTGGCGGGAGCTGTCTTTTCCGGACTGGGCCATGCGATGCTGCACACCAATCCGGTTCTGGGGGCCAGCGGAGCGGTGGCGGCGGTAACGGGCGCCTATCTGGCGCTGTTTCCCAATACGCTGATTACGGTCTTTTATATGATCTTCTTTATCGGCGCCACAGAATTTCGCGCTTTGTACTTTATCGCCTTCAAGATGATCATCTGGGACAATGTGGTCGAGCCCAAATTGTCGGCCTCGGCAGTGGCCTATGACGCCCACCTGGCCGGATATGCCTTCGGAATCGCCGCAATCCTCGGGCTGTTGTCGCTCAAACTGATCGACGCCGACCGCCAGGATCTCTGGTCGCTGGTCAAACAGTGGTACCGCAGACGGCTGTTTCGTAATGTTGTCACCGACGGATACAATCCGTTTGGCCCATCGCAGCGCACGCAGAAAACAACCGGAGCCGGGACCGCTTCGCCGCCGGCGATATCGGAAGAAAGCAGGCAGATCATCGCCTTGCGGGGCCAAATTGCCGAATGTCTGCGGCGGCACGATCCGTCCACGGCAGCCCGGATTTATCTAAAACTGCTCGATGAGGATCCCGCGCAGGTGCTGCCGCAGCAGCATCAACTGGATGTGGCCAATCAGTTAATGGCCGCAGGCAACTGGGCGCCGGCCGCCGGCGCCTATGAGAAATTTCTGGCTCATTACGGCGGACATGAACACGCCGAACAGGTTCATTTGATGCTGGGTCTTCTCTACGGCCGATATCTGAACGAGCCCAGGCAGGCCGTCGGACTTTTAAAGGCGGCGCTCGAAAAATTGTCTGATCCCAACCAGATCAGGATGTGCAAAGACGAGATCGCCCGTCTCGAATCTCCTTAGCCGTTCTTTTATTCCGACCCTGCACAAGGACGCCGCCATAGCTGCGAAAATATTTCTATACCGAGAACAGGGAGTGCGGCATACAGCGTCTGTTTTCTATATCTCGCATTCGATTGGAAATCAGGCCGGCGGCGGTAAAGATGGGGTTTTGTTATCGTGTTTTACGACCAGGGCGGTTTAAAAAAACAATGAACAGATCGACTGAACATGCAAGAGCGTTCGTATTCTTGCTTCTGACGGCCCTGCTGTGGAGTACATCAGGGGCGCTGATTAAGCAGATTTCCTGGAACGCGCCTGCAATCGCCGGTTCGCGCAGCTTGCTGGCGGCGGCAGTTCTGCTGGCCATCGTTCGGCGACGACACCTGACCTTTTCACGGGCACAGATCATCGGGGCGGTCGGCTACGCTGTGACGGTGATCCT
>JAKJEN010000047.1:0-9871 GCA_022705405.1 Planctomycetota bacterium
GTAACGCCGGAGGATGTGATTGAATATGGGATGATACCGGAGATGGTAGGGCGACTTCCCATCATCACGACCCTGGCGGCACTGGATGAGGAGGCGCTGGTAGAGATCCTGACCCGACCGAAAAATGCCCTGGTCAAGCAATATGTCAAACTATTTGAAATGGAGGAGGCGGAACTAAAGTTTACGGACGAGGCCCTCCGGCTGCTGGCGCAGAAGGCGATGAAACGGGATACCGGAGCTCGGGCGTTGCGGGCGATCATGGAAGATATTATGGTGGATTTGATGTACCGGCTTCCGGAAGAGCCCAAACCCGGTCAATATGTCATCACCCCTGAGGTGGTAGAAGGCCAAACCGATCTGTTTGCGAAAAAGGCCCGACCCAAGAAAGAGTCGGCCTGAACTTGTTTGAAAACCAGAGCTCGGCAAAAGCAGACCTGTCTTGCAGTATTGTATGGAAAACTGACATCGCCTGCAGAAGCAAGGATATTTTTTTAATTTATTCAGTAGATTCCCCTTCAAAAACCGTATTATTAGTTCATTAAATTCATTTTTTATCTTGTGGCACACATCTTGCACACTTTAGTGCAAATGTCGAATTGGGCTTAAGATGTAAATATAGGACTATGTGTATAGAGAATAAATGAAGGAAAAGGACAGCACAAAAAGAACCCCGTATGAACTATTCAGCGGTTCTTTGGCTCAGGACCCGCAGGGCAAAGATTTGTTTTTGGGCAAACCTCCGGCAACGGAGAAGGGACTCTCAATGGAGTCGGCACAGACTGGTGCTCCTGAAGATGCCCAGCGCATGGCCGGCCAGTCAAAAGGGCATTTTTTCTGGGCATTGATGCTTCTGGTGGTCAACTGTTTTATGGTTGGCGGGATCCTTTGCTATCTGCTTTTGCAAACGGAACCCAGGCCGGCAGCAGACCAACCGATGCAGGCAGTACAGGCAGCCCCTTCCAAGGCCGCGAACTCCGAATTGACACGGACCCGCAACCAGTCTATCGATCCGGCTAAGTTATTTGAGAGTGTTCATCTGAGTAATGCGACAGTCCAGGCGCTGGAGGGTTCTATTTCGCTGCGGGCGGCCGATGCCTTGTACAAGGCCCAGGATTATTTCAAGGCCTGTTATGTTTATGACCGACTGCGGGATAATCTGATGATTAACGACTTGGCAGATGCATGTCTGGATGATTATCTGGCGTTGCGGATGGCGCTGTGTCTGCAAAAGTCGCAGGAGCAGGAACTGATGCTTTCCCTGTTTACGCAGGCGCTGGAAAGCCGCTCTCCGGTGGTTCGAACGCTGGCGTATTACAACCTGTCGTTTCTGCAAATGCACAATCAGCAGTTTCTGGCGGCCCGCACCAGCGCGTATCGGGCGCTGGCGCTGGTTTCCTGCTTAGGCCCGACTATGCCGGAAACAGTGGAGGCAGACTGCTACTTTTTGGTTGCCGAAGCGCTGACCCGATATATCCTGAAACTGCAAAATGAAATGGAAGGGCTTCCGGGTCGATTGTGGTCGGATATGATCTCTGTAACAGAAGTACCGCTGGGCGATCAGGACTCTTTGAAGGTATTTCTTCGCCATGGAATCGAGGAGATTAATGCCGGAGCAGTCAGTCCGAAGATTCAGTATTATCCGCAGCGGGAAACCGGAGCGCAGTGGAACGCCGTTTGCTTCAAAGCCCCAATAGAAGAGATTATATGGAAATATGCAACGGCGGCAAATATGACACTGCGGTGGGATAAAGCCGATATTGCAATGCGGAAACGTCCGGTGACTCTGTATCTTCCATTGACGGCCGGCACCTACCTGGCGGAGGTGGCCGTCGGCAGCGCCGGTCTTTTGTGGCGATATGATGGGGAATCGGCATTTTTGTATGACCCGGAAACGTATACGGATTTTGACAAACAGAGACAGGCGATTGCGGCTGAATCTATCGCGATTTGGCAGCGATTTCTGCTGCGGTATCGGGGGGACCACCGCACGCCAAATGCACATTATGCACTGGGAATTCTCTATACGATTGAGGATCAGCCCTCTACGGCTCTTAGTCAATATAAACTAATCAGCGCACAGTTTCCACATAATCCGTTAGCGCCGTATTCTCTGCTAAAGGCGAGCAAGCTGAAAACCGATCTGCGTGATTTTGGTGGGGCTCGAACGGATCTGAATGACCTGCTGATGCAGTATCCGGATAGCCGGCTTGTAGATGAAGCATCGCTGCATCTTGCGGAAACGACGTTGGCCGGCGGTCTTTATGAGGATGCCGGTCGAATGTTTGAGAAAGTTTATGCACTGAATATAAGCGAGACGAGCCGTTGTAGCGCTGCGTATGGATTAGGCCGATGCGCCTATGAACAGGGAGACTGGGCAGCGGCGCGGAAGTGGCTGAGCCAGGCGATTGATCTGATGACGAGTTCCGGAGATTGGTGTTTGGGGACAGCTTACACGCTGCTGGGTCGAATATGTACCCGAATGGGAGATTATGAAACGGCCTCTTGTGCATTTCGGACGGCCATGGACAAACAGTTAAGCAGCCAGGAATACTTTGATGTGACGATGGAATTAATCGCCGCAAAGACCAGCCAACAGCAATATCTGGAAGCGTTGGAAATTCTGGAGAGTATACCGGAACCGCAATTGAGCCAGGAACAGATTTGTGAAGTAATGCTGTCGCGTTCCCGGATTCTTCGAGATATTGATCTGGCCGAGTCGGCTGTTTCATTGCTGCGAAGGCGGATTCAGTTTGTCGCACAGGCAAATCTGCGAGCCAAACTGAGCGTGGAACTGGCGCGATGTTATCTGCAGACAGGAGACTTGGCGATTGCGGAAAAAGAATTGTCTGATGCGATTTATGATCTGGAAGACAAGACACAGACCGGCGAGGCCATGGTTATGCTGGCGGAGGTAGTCTACCGGCGGGGACGCCTGGGAATGGCTGAGGAAATCTGCCGTCAGATCTTGTCGCAGGAAGGACTGGATCGGCAGATTCAACAGGATGCATATATTCTGATGGGGCGTCTGTACAGGGACCAGAAACGGCCTGAACAGGCCGCTTTGGCCTATGCAGGTTTGCCTTTGGAGGAGGGCAGGCAGCCATGAAGCGGATAGGTTGTACCCTGAATCAAATGAGTTTGATTGTTCTGGCATCGGCCTTCTGGATTGGATCGTCCAGTCAGGTCCAGGGCGCAGATCCCAATACACTGGGCCGGTCGGAAATTCTCCGCAAAGAGATAATGGAGTCGCAGATCCAGCCGCTTTTTTTATCGATTACCTCCGTCAGCCGGATGGATCTGGATGAATTGATCACGAATCTGGAACGTCTGGAGATTCCGTCGGCGCCTGCAAAGGCCAAGGCGGAACCGTCCAGCGTATCAGCGGTTCCTGAATTGTCGGAAACAGAAATGGAAGACACGGCCCTGTTAAAGGAAGAAATCAGCGAACCGGCGACAGTCTTGATCGAAACTGCTTTGAGTCATGCCGATCCGGAGTGGTTAAAACAAATTGACGCCGTGGACGAGCCGCTGGATCCGATGTCGCTGGGGGACGTGCTGTTTGGGATCGGTCAAATCGAACGGGCGGAGCGATTTTATCAGATGGTTCTGCAGAGAACCCATTTGCCGGAGGATTTAAACTGGCAGTGGGCGATGTATCAACGAGCCAATTGTCTTCGTAAAATACGGCCTTCTGAGGCGCAGTCCCTGTATCAGGAACTTATAACCCGGGCCCCCGGTTCTTCCTGGAGCGAGGCCGCAGCCGCCCAGAAGGCGATGCTGGACTGGTATCATAATATTCAGAAAACTGAGATCAAGAGGTTAATTCGTGATCCAAACGATCTGCCCTGATGGAATGCCCAACGTGCTGATCGCCGATCCGGATCCGGTATTAAACCGGATGGTGCTGGAGAAACTGGCTCAGCGCGGTTCCCGCGGGACGGTGGCGGCGACAATGCGGTCAGCCCGTCGGCTGGTCGGCCACTGTGCATGGGAACTGGTTTTTTGGAATCCGTCATTGTCTGAGGAACCGGATGGACGGGATGGAGACGAATTTTTAGAGATCTTGCGGCGGGATCTTCCGGAGACCCCGATTCTCCATATCAGCGAGCAGGATTCCTCTTTGTCTACGTTAAAAGCCATCAAGGCCGGATGCGCTGACTGTCTGCTCAAACCGTTGAGGCCGGAGGTTCTGGATGATCTTCTGGATCGATATATTCCTGTTGGGTGCAGCCGAGCGCTTGCGGGGATTTCTAAATATGCATCCGGTCAGGTGATTATCGGCCGCAGCAGATCTCTGGAGCAGGTTCTGGAGGCGGCCGGCAAAGCAGCTCCGACATCAGCATCGGTACTGCTGTGCGGAGAAAGCGGCACCGGAAAGGAACTGCTGGCACAATTGATTCACGCAAGCAGTCGGCGGGCAAAGGGGCCTTTTGTCCGCGTCAATTGCGCAGCGCTAAGCGAATCGCTTCTGGAAAGCGAACTGTTCGGCCATGAAAAAGGGGCGTTTACCGGTGCAGCGTTAAGCCATCAGGGACGATTTGAGCGTGCCCATGGGGGCACGCTGCTGTTGGATGAGATTACTGAAACACCGCCGGCATTTCAGGCCAAACTGCTGCGGGTTCTTGAGCAGATGTGTTTTGAGCGGGTGGGCGGATGCCAGAGCATTCAGGTCAATGTGCGAATTATCAGTACAACCAATCAGGATATTGCCAAACGGGTCCGGCAGGGCGCATTTCGGGCGGATCTGTATTATCGGCTGGCGGGTATTCGGCTGACCATTCCTCCGCTTCGACAGCGGTTGGAAGATCTTCCGGAACTGATCTGGTTTTTTGTGTCTCAGTATGCCGCCGAAGCCGGTCGTCAGATTCAGGGGATCGATCGACAAACGCTGGCGCTGTTTGAACAATACCACTGGCCGGGGAATATCCGCCAGCTTCGGAATGTGATTCGCACAGCTCTGATCCTTGGAAGCGGCCCGCTGCTTTCTGCGACCGGGATCGAATGGCTAAAGGAGGAATTAACGGAAGTCGAAGAAGAGGAATGGATAAACCGGCCGGCGCAGGAGACGGTCAATTCTTTGGAAGAGGCAGAGCGTCAGGCAATCCTGGCGGCCCTGGAGCATACGCGTGGCAATCAGACACAGGCGGCCAAGGTCTTAGGAATCAGCGGACGCACCCTTCGGGAGCGAATTCGAAAATATCATCAGGAAAGTGTAGTAAGCGCAGGATAAAAAAGGGACAGAATTTATGGCGAATGAAAAAAAGAAAGAAACCAAACCGGCAAAGCCCGAAAGCAAAGAGAAAAGCTCAAAGGATGGGAGCCTGGATGGAAAATCGTTCTGGTTTCTGTGGGCGATGCTGGGGGCTGTTATTGTAGGAGGCACAACCGGGGGCTTTGCTTTGTCTCAACTGCTGGGCGGAACCGATACGGTCTGTCCGGCCGCCGAGACAAATGGAGCGGATACAAAAAAAGAAAATTTTGACGATTTCCTGTCTAAGAATGCCGCGGCGCAAAGCACCTGGCTTTACGACAAGATGGATCCAATCGTTGCCAATCTGGATGAACCGGGAGTGACCCGTTATGTGCGGGCCAGTGTGACGCTGGAAATGAGTCCGGAAATGGATCGGATCAAGGGGGAAACGTTTCTTGAAGAGCGGAAAATGATCCTGCGGGACTGGCTGACGACGTATTTTGCGGGGTTAAGTTTAGAGGATGTGCGCGGTTCCCGAAGTTTGGAAAAAATCAAGCGTCAGGTTCAGGATCAGTTTAACGAAATTTTGTTTTCCAACGGCAAACCGTATGTTCAGCGGATTTTGTTTCGGGAGTTTGCAGTCCAATGAAAGATCCGAATTCCATGCAGTCTATGACCCGCGACAAGCTCCAGAGTCTGATGGAGCGAGCGCAACAGGCGCCCGTGCCTCCGGCTCCGGCAAAGGTAGAGGAGTTTGATTGGACGCGTCCGCACCGATTTGGGACAGAATCCCGTTTGAAACTGGAGGGATTGGGCCGTCGTATGGCGGCTGCTTTGCAGAAAACGCTTAACGAACATTTTAACCAGTCGATTGAAGTACAGTTAAAGGAATTCCGCGAACATTGCGCTTACCGTTTGTCTCAGTCTATTACTGAAGACAAGCAGATCGTTTATGTGGTGGGGATTCGGGACGAGAACAAACAGTCGATCGGATGCTTCTTATTTTCCTTTCAGAGCGCCTGCATGCTGATTGCTCAGATGCTCAATGATCCGGAGGCCGCTGTCGGCCAGGAGGGCCAGTTTTCGACGCTGGAGGAATCAATTCTAATGGATGTAGCGGGAATCCTTTTAGCGCCGATGGATGATGTGCTGACTGAACAGACCAAATTGAAGATTCATCTGTCCGGCCAACCGGTGCGGGGAGACTGGGTGATGCGCACCCGGGTTCTGGAGGATTTATGTGAACAGATATTTTCTGTGCGAATCGGGGAAAAAGAAATTTCATTTTCGCTGATTCTTGAGTCCGCTCTTCTGGATTCCTATGCCGGCGTCAAAACTCCGCCGGAAATTAGTTCACACCTCAGTTCTGTTCGGATTCTGGATCGCCTTCGGGCGGCTCCAATATCCGTATGCGCCCATGTCAGTACGGAAATGATCGCTCTTGCGGATCTGACGCAATTGGAGCCGGGCGATGTGCTGGTACTAAACAAGAAAGCCGCTTCCCCTCTTCAGGTTCTGCTGAACGGGCGCGCCTGCTTTCATGCGTTTCCGGCCGAACAAAAGGGCAAATTATCATTGATCATTACAGAGCCGGGCAGCGATTACGAATAATTTACTCAAGCAAGGAAAAGAAAATATGGCACAGACAGAACCAACAACGACAGCAACAGGGACCGAACCAAACGCCGCATCGGCAGGAGCAGGCGTTTCGGTGCAGGAAGCGGAGTTTGCCAGGGCCGAAGGAAAGGAACCCCACGGCGGAGAAGAACATCTGGATATGCTGCTGGAGATTCAGCTGCCGGTGACGATTTCAATGGGGAAAGCCGAGATTCCGCTTCGCCGACTCCTGCAGATGCAGCCGGGATCCGTCCTTCCGCTGGAAAAGCGGATGGGAGATCCGGTGGAACTGATTGTGCAGGGAATACCGTTTGCCGCCGGCGATATTGTTGTCGTGGACGACTGCTATGCAGTTCGCATCCGCGAGATTCTCAGCAATCCGGCGGCTGGGATCGGAACCGAAGCTGAAAAAACCAAAAAGGCATAAATGAATCGACAGCAAAGATATGGCTAACACGGATACCCATACAGCAGAACACGCTAAATTTTCCAGGGCGCTTTCGCGGCTGGCAGCCGGCAGCAATGTTCTGTTTGCTTCCGGACTGGTGGCGATACTGGCTACACTGCTGATTCCGCTTCCGACTTTTGTGCTGGATATCGGTCTGGCCTGCAGCATTTCACTGGCAATCGCAGTGCTGATTATTGTGCTGGCGTCAAGCGAGCCGATGGAACTGTCCACATTTCCGTCTCTGCTGCTGATTACGACCCTGTTTCGCCTGTCGCTGAATGTGGCCTCGACCCGGCTGATTCTTTTGCAGGGAAATGCAGGAACTATTATTCACACCTTTGGCAATTTCGTGGCCGGCGGCAATCTGATTGTCGGGCTGGTGATGTTCCTGATCCTTGTGATTATTCAGTTTGTGGTGATCGTCAAGGGAGCCGGACGAATCAGCGAAGTCAGCGCCCGGTTTGTGCTGGACGCAATGCCGGGCAAGCAAATGGCCATTGATGCCGATCTGAATGCAGGAATTATAACGGACAAGGAAGCCAAGGCCCGGCGCGATCTGATCGTCAAGGAAAGCGAATTTTACGGAGCTATGGACGGAGCGAGCAAGTTTATCTCAGGCGACGCCAAAGCCGGATTGATTATCACAGCGATAAATCTGTTGGGCGGTATTGCACTGGGCTGGACGCGCGGCATGAATGTTATGACGGCTGTCCGCCATTATTCGATTTTGACTATCGGCGACGGCCTGGTCAGTCAGATTCCTTCGCTGGTCATTGCAGTCAGCAGCGGTTTTCTGGTGACCAAGATCCGCTCGGAAAATACGGTCAGTTATGATATGACCCGGCAGATGGTTAAACAGCCGCAGGCGCTGACTATCGCCGCCGTGGTGGTAGGAATTTTTTCTCTCGTGCCGGGTTTTCCGAAGATTCCGTTTTTGCTGATTGGCGGGGTTTTGGGATTTCTTGGATGGGGGACCAAAAAACAGTCGGGCCTTGAGGCAGGCCCTGAGAAAATCAAACCGGCCGGCCCCGAAAAGAGTTCAGACGAGACGCCCGTGGAAGAACTCCTGCAGGCGGATGTGCTTTCGATTCTGGTGGGCGTGCGGCTGATCAATCTGGTAGATCCCCGTCGCGCAAGCAGTGTATTTGATCGGATCGGAGCGCTGCGAAAGAAAATTGCACAAAAACTGGGTTTTATTCTCCCGCTGGTTCGCCTTCGGGATGATATCAATCTGGATCCGTCGGCCTATGAGATACTACTGTATGACCATGTCATTGCCGAAGGAAAAATTGAGCCGGATAAATACCTGGCGATGGATTCAGGGACTGTGCAGAAGACCGTAAGGGGAATCGCCACACGCGAGCCGGTGTACGGGCTGCCGGCGCTGTGGATCGCCGCCTCCGACAAGGAAACCGCAGAGATGGACGGCTATACGGTAATTGATCCGGAGTCGGTGCTGATTACGCATTTGTCAGAAACTTTGATGCGACATGCCCATGAACTGCTTTCGCGAGAAGATGTTCATCAATTGCTGGAACGGCTTCGTAAGGTGCAGCCGTCGCTGGTGGGAGAGGTGGTTCCTGAGCAGGTTTCGGCCGGATTGGTCCAGCGGGTACTCCAGAATCTCCTGAAAGAAGGGGTGTCGATCCGGGATCTGCCGCGGATTTTAGAGGCGTTGGGAGAGCATGCCGGACGGACCAAGAACGCGGCCCTGCTGACCGAGTGCGCACGCAAGGCGCTGGCGCGAACCATTACCGGGCAGCACAAAAAATCAGACGGTAAAATATATGCAATTACGCTGGATCCGGCGCTGGAGCATCCGCTACTCAGCTGTGTGCAGCAGGGGCCGGATGCCATTACTCTCTCCATTCCGCCGGAGGCGGCTTCTCAGATTAATCAGGCAGCGGCTCAATGCTGGAAGGCAGCCATGGACAAGGGATTGGATGATGTGGCGCTTTTGTGCGATGCAAGAATTCGTCCGGGGATGATGAATCTGATCGGCCGATCCTTGCAGCGCCTTCCGGTGATCGCCTATGACGAAATCTGTACCGGAACCCAGGTGGAACTGGTGGAAATGATAACCTTGCCGGATGCGGCACTGATTCTTGGGCAGGCCGCAGAGATGGTGTCGACCGGATGAGTTCAAGAGTAAGCGAGGGATAACGTGCAGCAGAGTGTAAGAGCAGCGGCGATTCAACTGGCGGTAGTGGTTTTTTTTGCTATGGCCGTCGCCGGCTGGCTGTGCGGGAGCAGTCCCGGGGCGTGCGGGCTGCGGGCGCTGGGCGGAGCGGTGGTGATGTATGTGGTGACGCAGATTGCCGGCCGGATCGTGATAAAGATTCTGCTGGATGCGATCGTGGACAGTCAAATGCGCAAACAAACAGACAGGACAAATGAATAGTGGATCCGTCAGCTGAATCAGCAAATCCCATTTCGGCGCCGGCCGTTGAGCCGACCCCCGATTTGTCTAATCCGCAGTCGCGGATGGCGAAGGAGTTTTTGGAGGAGCCGACCGTTTGCCCACCCAGCCAGGCCCTGCGCGCCTATGGCTCCCAGATCAGGCAAAGCCAGGAGAATCAGATGATTGTCCAGTATCTGCCGCTGGTGCATCGGAT
>JAKJEN010000047.1:9904-17239 GCA_022705405.1 Planctomycetota bacterium
CCGCCGCTAAGCCGGGAGGATCTGATTTCGGCGGGGACCATCGGGCTGGTCAAAGCCGCACGGGATTATGATCCGTCCAAAGATGCGGAGTTTAAAACGTATGCCTATATTCGTGTGCGCGGGGCGGTGATTGATGAACTGAGACAGTGGTCCTTTACGCCGCCGTCGCTGTCGAGGCAATATGAACAGGCGCAGAATCTGGCGGCGCGTTTCCTTGAAGAAAAGGGAACTCCGCCGACGGATGAAGAACTGGCCGAACAGATGGAAATCCCGCTGGAGAAATTGTACCGGTTATTTGAAACCGTTCGGATGCGCCATTTTCTGTCGATTCACGGGCTGGATGACGAGGCGCCTGCGCTGGGAGACTGCCTGGCGGACAAAGGGGAACAGGACCCCACCAGCCGGATTGAGAAAGAGGAATTGATCGAACATTTGGCGGAGGCGATCCAAAATCTGCCCAAAAAACAGCGTCGAATTATAGTTCTGTATTATCACAAGGAACTGACGATGAGGCAAATCGCCGAGGTGCTGGAAATCACGGAACCGCGAGTCAGTCAACTGCATGCGGCGGCGTTGTTTTCGCTTTCAACTTTGCTGAAGAACTGGAAGGCCGCAGATGCGGTATAATCGGAAGCAATAAGCGGTAAAGAAAGGATAGGATATGCCGGATGGACAAAGCAGGCCCCTTCAATCGGTGGAGACCGCGGCTCATGTAGAGCAGACGATCTCTATCGGATCGCGCATTCATAGAAAACAGGATGCGCCGCAAAAGGAACGCAAACGGAAGCGACGGCAGGCGGGGATAGAGAAAACGCTGGAGGAAAAACGGGAAGAACTGGACAGACAATACTCTGACGAACAAGGGCATGTGGATTATCATGCCTGAAAGTCAAAGGCAGGACAACAATGACGACCAAACGGATACAGGTAATTCGAAAAAAACAGGTTCAAAGCGGCCCTCCATATGTTCTGCCGACGGGATATTACGGTTCGCTGGCAGGGGCATCCGGCCGTTCCGCCTCGTGTGATCCGGGGACCCCCGTGCAGGCACGGATCGTCGAAAGCAACAGCGATTATGTCATTCTGGAGATGATTTGCGGATGCGGGCGAAAGAGTTTTGTGCAGTGCAATTACGGAAATGTAGCAGCAGGTCAGAATATGCAGGAGAGTCGGTCATGAAAACAAAGACCGTTTATGGAATGTGGGTCGCGGGTCTGATTATTCTGTCAGGATGCCAATTGACAGAGCCCCCATCGCCGGCCATGCAGGAATCGGCAAGACCGGCGCCGATTGTACAGGAAACGGCAAAACCGGTTCCGCTGGCGCCCTCGTCGGGTTCGGCCGCTCTTGAGCGTCGATTTACCGACGGGCCTTCGGCCTCCGAGGCGGTGCAGTCGGCCCTTTTATGGTCGGAAAAATATCAGCAGCTTTCAGAGGTTTCCAACCAAATCCGCGAAAAGAATATGCAGTTGTTTGAAGAAAACGCACGGCTGAAGAAGGAGGTAGAGTCCCTCGAGATTCGCCTGGCCAAAACGCAGAAGGAACTGGACGAGGCAAGCGAATTTTTGCAGAAAATGCATGTGGAGTTGAATCACTGGAAGTCCGATGTGCTGGGCTTTCGGGAGGAACTGCGAAAGGCCCAGGCGGCCCAGCTGCAAGCGCTGGGAAAGATTCTTCGGATTCTGGGCGCCGAAGCCGTCGATGCGGATACTTCAGCCAAATAAAGTCGGGGTTAACTGCCCCAAAAACGGAGATGAGTATGAGTATTCGATGTTATTTTTCATTTATTGGCTTTATCTTGGGCGCAGCGGGCTGCCGAGTGGCCGAACCGGTGGCCATGCCATCCGGGCATTTTTACCTGAATCCCTCCGTCCGGTTTTCTGAGGTAGGCAAAGTGGCGCTTCTTGAACTGGAGAACCGAACCTTCCATTTGCAGCAAGGGCAGGACCTTTCGCAGGCTCTGGCCGATGAACTCGGAAAAAAACACCTGTTTAGCATTCGCCTCATCCGGCGCCAAGAACCTGCCTGGTCTCAGAATGATCTGGACGGGATCAGCCAATACACCCATCAGCAGTTGGCGGAAATCCGGGAAACACTTAAGGCCGATGCAATTGTATTTGGATCTGTAAACCGATATTCTTCATATCCTCATTTTCTGCTGGCTTTGCATCTGAAGATGGTGGATTTGAGAGATGCTTCGATATTGTGGGCGCTGGAAGAGGTCTGGGACAGTTCCGATAAATCGACCCAGCAGCGAATCCAGCAGTATTTTGCCAACCAGATGAAAACCGGCTATGAACCGCTCAACTGGAAGATCCTCGAAACCAGCCCGCGCTACTTTAATAAGTTTGTGGTATATGAAGTGGCGCGTACGCTTCCGGATTATCCCTCGTACGAAAGTCCGTCTCTATCGTCCGAAAATGTCCGAATCTTTAACCGAATTCCTCAGAAATTGGCAAATTTATTAAAATGATTTTAAAGAATCCTAAAGATCGGCCTGTTTAGCTCGACAATGAGGGCAGATGAGTAGTGATTTTAAATCTGTATAAAGACCTAGGAAAAGAATGTTTATTGATCCATCCAATCTGATCACCGGCATGGCCGCCTCGGCAGGCGTTTCGGTAAATCGCTCGGTCGATCCAAAGAAACGGGCGGCCCAGACAGACCAGATACGCTTGCGGGAGAAATATGCCCGCATTCTGCATCGGGCGCTTCAGATGGAGGATACACATCCGGAAATGGTCCGAAAAATTCGCGAGTCCATGGAGTCCGGGCATTATGACACGATCGAAGCAGCCCTTGAGGCGGCTCGGGTGATGATCCAATATGGGATTTAGATAGGAATAAATTCTCGGACAAGGATGTCCGTGAGTAATAACGCAGGGAACAGCGAGTTTTATCTGTGCATGGCTTTGAATAGCTCCGGGGCAATTCAAAGCCATGTTCTTTTTGAATCGGACTCTTCCAATCAGGCCAGACAGTCGATCCAGATACCGCGCGGCGCCTTCGGGCTAATTCGGTCAATCGGGAATTGACGCCGAAAACTTCTCTGAAATAGATCCGAAAGGGCCCATTCCTTCGGCGGATTTATAGGCGCTTTCAATTGCAAGACACCGGCCTCACTCAACGGCCGGGACTGAATGATCCGGCAAATGACTGGTTTGGTCATCACCACACCCCCATACTCTACAATACGACACAAGGTCGTCAAACTGATTCATCACAAATGGAATTATACCGGATTGTGCCTTAAAAATCAAGAAAAAACCACAAAAACAGACCTTGATAGTCCGATAAAATTACATAACAAATACGAAACAAGTTATAATCAGCCAAGGATTAGTATGGATGACTTAACTTCTTTTAACAAAAGAGATAAGGCGTTCATATCAAAGTCCGTCTTTGCAATTTTTTTACTTGTGGGACTAAACAGAAGCGGTTATAATAAAGAAGGTAAAGTACAGTATCTGACAGATTTTAATTTTGGAGGATGTGAAAATGAAAAGATCACTTCTTTACTCAATCCCGCTGCTTCTTCTGGTGATGTGGATATCGCAGTCGGCCAATGCCACTGTCCTTGCGATATGGGATTTCGGCCCCAGCAGCGCCTACTACACACTCGAGCCGGACTATTACAATACGGTTGCCATGCCGACCCTTTATCTGCACGGTTCAGGTCTGGATATCGATGGCAAAAACGGCATTGCGTATCTCGACGCGGACGGCATCAATCATATCGCCGGACAGGCGGGCGGCTGGGATGACATCAATAAATCCGGCACAGAAAATGATGCTGCACTTTTCATCACAATTGACGCGACCGGATTTTCGAATCTGTCTATTCGATGGGATTATAAGTCTGAACTGGCGGTAAGTTTTGACTTTTCCTATCGCACTTCCGCCGATGGCAGCTGGGTTAAAATCATCAACAACCAGCCGATCACGCCTGGGTGGTCGACAAACCAGTGGTATTCTGTGGAAATCGATATGTCGGGCTATACAGAGATGAACAATCAATCGTATCTCCAACTGCGTCTGGATGATCTTGTAGAAGGCCCCGGCAACGACAAATTCGCCATAGACAACATAGAAATTACGGGTATTCCCGAACCGGGCACACTGCTGCTTTTGGGACTGGGCGGCTGGCTGATTCGAAAGAGATAATTCGGCAGTTTTGCATTCAGTCAAAATGTCGAATCGCTCATTCCTTCGGCCCCAAATTGGGCTGAAAGGTTAGTCATATGGAGGGAAGGCAGCTCATGGATGACCTGCCTTCCAATTTATTTGCCATGGAAATCGGCCGTCAGGAAGGTTCCGGAACCTGTCGGGCCAGATCCTGAAGAATATCCATTTTACTGCGGATTTCAGAAGCCATACGACTATTGGGAAATTGATTGACTATATGGCGGGCTGCCTGAAGGGCGCTGACCCAGTTTTTCTCTGTCACTGCCACCTGAAACTCTACGCCCAGATTGTGCAGTTTGGTCCGAAAAACACTGCTGGCCGATTCCTGAAGGGCCAGCGCCTCTGCCGGCGTCAAATACATATCCAGTTCTTTAAGAATTTCCAGACTGCGGTCGGTCTCTTTATTTCGCACCGCCTTATCCCAGTCGCTCAGGAGTTTGCGCTTATACTGGTTTTTCTTTTCCTGAAGTTTAGCCGGCATCTGGCGTGCTCTTTCCGAAAACGAAAACAGGGTCAATAAGTGTTCTATCTGCGCCGCAGCAGGGGCCCACAGATGCTGATCCAGGAGACTGTGGATATGATTGATTATCTGAGTAATGCGGCCTTCTTCCGTAGCCGTGCGGTATTTTTCGGCCATTTGGCGAAGACGCGCTTCGAGTTCTTTATATCGGGCCTGACCTGCCATTGCCTCCAGGATGGACATGGCGGCATCAAAATCATGCTGATGCAGTTTGCCCAGAAACGCCTCTCCGATCTCAATCTGCTCGGAATCCCGGAAAATGATTTCCTTGGCACGATCGCTGGCCCGAACTCCCTGTGAAATTTTCAGAAGAAGGGTCTGCTGGCGGCTGAGCGCCTCCAGGGCCTGATCCATTTTTTCATTCGAATGACGCAAGCAGTTTGTGATTTCATTAAGGAACAAAAGCACAGCGGCAATGCTGACTCCGCCGGTGGCAAAAAACAAAAGAACGGCAGGAAAAAACAAAAAACTCAAGATTTCGACATAGTGGCTGAGAAGATAACAAGCCAGGGCAATCAAAAAAAGACCGGTGATAATCAGCAGCCAAAGAAAACCTTTTCTGTGAGACGGCTGTTTCGGAGATATTATAAAGTCCATTTTCCCTCTCCTTACATACCTTTAAAACGTTCGTAGAAGCAAAAACATTATTTCAAAAGAAACTCCCTGTTCATACTCTATATTGTATAAAACGAAACCTCAATAGTCAATTACTACTAATCATAGAATCTGTTTGTTCACATAATCCGATATATCAAGTCTATTATATCTTAATCGACTTGATATGTATTCTATGGACGTGGATGGAATTTTTTATAAATCGATTTTAGGCGGTCGCTGTCAACATGAGTGTAAATCTGGGTCGTCCGAATATTTGCGTGTCCGAGCATTTCCTGAAGCGACCGCAGGTCAGCTCCGCCGGCTAAAAGATGCGTGGCAAAACAATGACGCAAGGTGTGAACAGTCATCTTTCCCGGAAGTCTGACACGGCGGGCATATTTTTTTACAATTCGCCACAGTTCGATACGGTCCAGTGGCCGACCGGTACGCGATAAAAAAAGTCGGCTTCCGCTATGCGGTTTAACCAGTACTGGACGAAGGTCGCTCAGATAGACGCTAACACATTTGCCGGCCATCCGGCCAAGGGGTACAATCCGTTCCTTCCGGCCCTTTCCAAAACAGCGGACATAACCGATTGACAAATTGACATCCTTGATTTCCAAAGCCGCTACTTCTGCTGCACGAGCTCCGGTCGCATACAAAAGTTCAAGTACGGCTTTATCCCGAAGGCAGTACGGATCTTTCGGACAGGGGGCATCCAGTAATGAAAATACCTGTTCTTTGGTGCATATTCCGGGCAGCCGCTGCCATTGCTTGGGACCTTCCAGACAATCTGTAAAATTGTCATGCAGCAGGCCGGTAAGGATTGCAAATCGAAGCAGCATCTTAATGGCTACCAATTGACGCCCAAGCGAGGCCTCTGACAAATCCTTGCGCGATTGCAAATATCGATAGATCAAAGCCGGCTGAATCTGATCCAATTGAGATTTGCTTTCACTGCCGCAGAATTGGATAAATTCGAGCAGATCGCGACCATAGCCCAGAAGGGTATTGGGCGATAAACCTGCCTCTACGCTCATATAGTCCAAAAATGCCTGGACAGTCTTTCCGATGGGTTCAGCCCCCAACCGCTGGCGCAGGTTTTGTATTTGTACGGCAAGCATAATTGTCATCATTGAGTATCGGCATTGTCCGACCTGAAAGTTGAATTCGCCTTGCTGTCGAATTTCTCTAATTGGGACTTGTGAAAAGACTCTATTCAGGATACAATTCGCCATCAAACTATTCCGGAGACGATCATGAAAAAATGCATATTTTGGGTTTCTGTCGGGCTGATGGTCTTCTGGTCCGGCTGCCACAAGCAGAACCAGGTAGAAGAACAGAAAACGATGCCCATTTGTCTGGATTCTGCTGCTATGGACCAGGTTTTTACATCCGCCGAATCCGCCCTGACAGGAATGCAGTTTCAGATCGAAAAGTCAGATCCGCAGGCAGGGCAGATAATCACCCGACCCCTGCGAGGCGGCCAGTTCTTTGAGTTTTGGCGACAGGACAACGCCACGGCGGCTGAAGCGGCCGAGTCCAACCTGCACAGTCTTCAGAGAACTGCTGAGGTACGCTTTGAAAAGATCGGCAATCAGATCTGCGTCAATTGTCGGGTTCTCGTCCAGCGCCTGAGCTTGCCCGATCAGCCGATCCGCGGGATGGGCAGGGTATCGGGTCTGTTTACCGAAAGCAGCCGAAGAGAGCAGCGTTTGACGATAAGCAAGCCGGCTGCTGAACAAGCCGAATGGATCCATATCGGCACGGATCCGGCGCTGGAGGAACGGATCTTGAAGAAAATCGAACAAGCGGCGGGGCGGGCTGACCGATGAACGTGCTCGTATGCGGCGGAGCCGGTTATATCGGCAGCAATATGACCCAGATGCTGCTTCGGGCAGGCCACAAGCCCGTTGTGCTGGATAACCTCAGCAGGGGGCATCGGGCGGCTGTTCGCGAGGCCGAACTGGTCTGCGGCGATTTCGGCGATCTGGATTTTACTATCGACGTCTTAAAAAAATATAAGATCGAAG
>JAKJEN010000048.1 GCA_022705405.1 Planctomycetota bacterium
CCCGCCAATCTACAGGGGATCTGGAATGATGTCGTCCGAGCGCCGTGGAATTGCGATTACCATATCAACATCAACATCCAGATGAATTACTGGCTTGCCGAAGTAACTAATCTATCGGAATGCCATTTCCCGTTTTTTGATTTTATTGAAGGACTGGCGCCCAACGGTCGGGAAACCGCCGGTCGATTGTACGGCTGTCGGGGTTTTACGGCCTCTTTTACCACAGATGCCTGGCGATTTACCGACTCTTACGGGCATGTCCAATATGGTTTATGGCCGCATGGAGGGGGCTGGTGCACGCAGCATTTCATAGAGCATTACCGCTTTACCGGCGACAGACAGTTCCTCAAAGATCGGGCCTTTCCGATCCTGAAAGAAGCGGCCTTGTTTTACCTGGATTATCTGGTCCAGGATCCAAAGACCGGCAAACTGGTTTCCGGCCCGGAGACTTCGCCGGAAAATACCTATTTGACTCCAAACGGCCAGAAAGTCAATCTGTCGATGGGCTGCGCTATGAGCCAGGAAATCATTTGGGATGTCTTTACCAACCTGCTCGAGGCGGCCGAGGCCCTGGGAATTGAGGACGCTTTTGTACAGGAAGTCAAAATCGCCCGCAGTAATCTTGCGCTGCCGCAGATCGGACCGGACGGTCGCTTAATGGAATGGGCATTGCCGTTTGAGGAAGCCGAACCCGGCCACCGGCATATGTCGCATCTGTTTGCGCTGCATCCAGGAAGGCAGTACAATTTATACGACAGCCCCCAGATCGCGGCCGCAGCGAGAAAAACCATCGATTACCGCCTGGAGCACGGCGGCGGACATACCGGCTGGTCGCGGGCATGGATTATCAATTTCTGGGCGCGCTTTCATGAGTCGCAGAAGGCCTATGAGAACGTACAGGCCCTGCTGCGCAACAGCACCCTGCCCAATCTGTTCGATACCCATCCGCCGTTTCAGATTGACGGCAACTTTGGAGGCGCCGCCGGCATCGCCGAGATGCTTTTACAGTCACATTGCCAAACCAAAGAAGGGAGCACAATCCTTGAACTTCTTCCCGCTCTTCCGAAAGAATGGGCAAACGGCCGCTTCAGCGGTCTGCGCGCCCGCGGCGGATTTGAAGTGGATGTGGACTGGAGAGATACCGCCCTCTACCAGGCCGCCATCAAAAGTAATGCCAAAACCGCCTGCTGTATTCAATACGGCTCCAAACGCATCTACCGAACAGTTGAGCCGACAGCGGCGATCATCCTTTCGCATGAAGATTTTAAATAGGCCGCGATGAAAACACAGGTTTGTATTGTGGGAGCTGGGCCGGCCGGCCTGTCGGCGGCTATCTTCGCCGCTCAGGCAGGGGCTCGGGTTCTCCTGATTGAGCGGGGCGCTGTCGCCGGACGCAAACTGCTGAAAACAGGAGGAGGACGATGCAACCTCACACACACCGGCACAATAGAGGAATTTATTCGGGCCTATGATGTCTTTGGCCGCTTTCTGAAATCGGCCCTCTATGCGTGGCCGCCTCAGGAGGTGCGGGAGTTTTTTCACAACCATCAACTGGCCACCAAAGAAGAAAAAGACGGCTGTGTATTTCCAATCACAGACCGCGCAGCGGATGTCTGTCGGGTTCTGGTGTATGCCGCCCGCCGACTCAATGTCGAATTCCTCTACGGCCGTCATGTCTGGTCGGTCGAAAAAACACAGAATGATTTTTATATCGTCACCGACAAGCAGCCAGTCTCCGCCAAGGCCGTTATCATCGCTGCCGGCGGTATGAGCTGGCCCTACACGGGTTCTACAGGCGACGGATATCGGATTGCCGCCGAATTAGGGCACACGGTTATTTCTCCAAAGGCGGCCCTTTGTCCGCTGATCACAGAAGAAACCTGGCCTGCTGCCTTGCAGGGGATTGCCATTGCAGAGGCGACCCTGAAAGCCGTTTTGAACAAAAAGAAGATCCTGACCCACGGCCCGCTGATGTTTACCGGCGAGGGCCTCGGCGGACCGGCTGTCTTTGATCTGAGCAGACGTTTGGCTGATGTCCTTGTCGAAGGCGGCCATTCCGTACCGATCACCGTAGATTTTTTGCCCGAAACAGAGGCGGCAGAACTGGAAAAGTGGCTGCTCGAACAGTGCAGCGCTCATCCCAAAAAAGAAATAGCCGGGCTGCTGTCAGTCAAACTGCCTCGCCAGTTCTGTTTGCAACTGGAAGAGATGATAAGTCCGGGTCGGCCGATGATGGCCGCCCATTTTACCAAAGACTTGCGATTCGAACTGCTAAAAAGGATTAAACACATGCCTCTGACGATTGTTAAAACCGCACCCCTGGAGCAGGCCACCATCACACGCGGCGGCATTAATCGAGATCAAATCAACTCCCAAACCATGCAGTCGCGTCACTGTGAAGGGTTATTTTTTGCCGGCGAAGTCATCGATGCCGACGGCCCATGCGGCGGGTACAATCTGCAGATCGCCTGGTCCACAGGAGCTCTGGCCGGAAAGTCCGCCGCGGAACAAGTCCTCGCTCCGGCGGGGTCATCCCCTGCAAACTAATCGATCTTGCCGCCTATAGTTGCCTGCTCCCATATTTAGATCTTGTTTTATTTATTTCATTCTTTCCTTTGTCATCCTGATAGATATGATATACGTTTCATAGGGGACAGCGCAGAAACCTGTCCTGCATTCAGTTGCGAACGGATATTGTGGGCCAGATAAAAAGAGGAACTCAACCAATGGAAAACAGAAGGATTGAAGACAGAAGGAAAGATATTCGATATAAGGCCCGAGAGGACGTGGCCGTCTCAATCAGCGCCGAGGATTCGGATCTGCACACAAACGGCCTGGCCTTGAATATCAGCAAAGGCGGGGCCTATGTGTTTGCCGCTTCAATCCCATTTGAGACGGGCATTGTGACCTTTCGGTTTAAGGATGGCGGCTCTATCCAGCGCCGCTGTCGCCGCATCGATCCTCATCTGCATAAGGCGCGCGGACAGGCGGTGGCATTTCTGGAGGATCTGCTCGACAAGGAACTGGAGGCGATCAAGGCCCCAATCCCCGAATAACAACCCGGTTATTCTGAGTCGGGATGCGCAGGGCGTTCTTCGGAGGGCGTCATGGCATCGGCCAGGGCTACCGCTGAGGCCATGGCAAAACGGTCAGTATGGGTAATGCTCAGCGTGATCTGCTGGATTCCTTGTGCGTCGGCCAGTTCCTTCACCCGGCCGCAGATATAAACCAAAGGACGGCCCAGCGCATCGTTGATTACCTCCACATCTGTCCAGGCAATCCCATCGCGCCAGCCGGTACCCACCAGTTTCATCACCGCTTCTTTGGCGGCAAAACGTCCGGCCAGCCGCTCAATGCGATTGCGGAGATGCTGGGCATCGGCTTGTTCGCGAACGGTAAAGACGCGATCCAGCATGCGCTGGCCATGCCTTCCGAGCATCTGTTCCAGCCGTCCAAACTCCACCAGATCTATGCCGTGTGCCAGTATTTTCATCGGTTTCTGAAAAGTTCGAAGCCATTCAATCGCCGTCTGCGGCGGCCTCCGCTTCCAGCTCCGCCAGCCGTTTCCGAGCGCGGAGTTTGCCGGCTGTGCTGAGCCGGTCTTTAATCATAATTCCTTCGAGGTGATCGTATTCATGCTGAAAGGCCCGAGCCATAAGCCCCTCGCCTGTTTCGGTAAATTGCCGACCCTCCAGATCGGTGGCGGTGACGGTGCATTTTTTGTACCGCCGGATCTTGCCCCACAGGCCCGGCAGCGAAAGGCATCCTTCCTCATTTTCAGCCAGTCCGCCGGACAGTTGGATCGTGGGATTGATGTACACTTTGGCGTTTTCTTTGGTGCCGTCGGCTGAGACCACAAAGATGCGCAGATCCACCCCCGCCTGCGGCCCGGCAAAGCCCACGCCCTTGTGTTCTACCATCAGGTCCTTCATCCGCTCGGCCAACGCCCGGATGGACTCGTCGATAACCTCTATCGCCCGGGCCTTTTTACCCAGCACCGGCTGAGGATACCGTGTCATTTTACAATCAAATTGCTTCATGGCTTATGCTCGGGTCATCCCATCCAGGTTTTGACGGGCTTGTCAAATTCGTCGCCGCGAAAGGTCTGGCCCAGATAACTCTTGCGAACCAGTTCATTCTGAATGATGTCGCGCGGAACCCCTTCGGCGATGACCCGGCCGTGATCGATGATATAGGCCTTGTCGGCAACCTCCAGTGTGCGCTCCACATTATGATCGGTAATCAGGATGCTCACGCCCGAGGCGACCAGCCGACGGATTTCGCCCTGGAGTTCCTCTACGGCAATCGGATCGACCCCGCTAAACGGCTCATCCAGCAGGATCAGCGAGGGGTTGGTGACCATCGCGCGGGCGATCTCAAGTTTGCGCCGCTCGCCGCCGGAAAGGAACCGGGCCTGGCTGTGGGTCACTTCGTCCAGGGCAAACCGTTCTATCAGATCATGGGCTCGCTGCCTTCGCTGAGTCGGGCTGATCGCCATCGTCTCCAGAATCGCCAGCAAATTCTCCTCCACAGTCATCCGCTGAAAGACGCTGGGTTCCTGCGACAGATACCCCATCCCCAGCCGCGCCCGCCTGTACATCGGCAGTTTGGTTATATCGTTACCCTCGAAAATCACGCGCCCGCCGTCCGGAATAACCATCCCTATAACCATCCGGAAGGTGGTGGTTTTGCCGGCTCCATTGCGGCCCAGCAGACCCACAATCGATCGCTGAGGCACAACAATATGCACTTGGTTAACGACTGTCCGGCCGGAGTACTTCTTGACCAGATCTTCTGTTTCAAGCAATGTCATCTGCAACGGCAGCATCCTTTCTACAAACGGAATATCCCGCCTTTTCATGGAATTGGGGTATTATAGCATCCGGTTTGACGCTTGCCAAATGACTTTTTCGTGCATAAGACTTTGTTAAATCGGGATGTTTTTTCTTTGTGAAAACGGAAAGTTTCTGGTATAAGGTCGCATCCGCGCGGATGTGGGGAATGAATGAAAGTAAGGTTAATCGGATTCAAAAGATGGCGAAAATTAGTCCATTTCAGCAAGTCCACGAACGGCTGGGGGCAACGTTTGACCAGTACGATGGATGGCAGTTGCCCCGGGACTTTGGCAACCCCCTCTCAGAGCAGACGGCTATCGAAAATCATTGTGCGGCCGTAGATCTGAGTAGTTTCGGACGAATCTGCCTGAAGGGACCCGATGGCCTGGAACTGCTGGAAAAGGCAGGCATCCGGGCCGAACAACCGCTTACAGATGGAAGCTGGCGATGGGCAAGGCAAAATGGACAAACCCTTCGAATTGGAAAAATTCCCGGCGAAGTGGTGATTTTGACCCTGCCGGGGCAGGATCAGGCGCTTTTGGAAACCTTTGAGCGAATTGGCCGGCTACAGACACCGGATACGGATGTGATCAATTTATCCAATAGTACCGCTATGTTAGGGTTGTATGGCCCCTCTTCCGTTCAGTCAGTCGCCCCTGTTCTGCCGTTTGATTTAAAGCCGCTGGGGCCGGGGGGAGTTCTGAAGATTTCTTTTTTTATGATGAATTTGATCCTTTTTAGAGGAAGCTGGCTGGATAACGAGGGATTGGAGCTGTTATGCCCTGCTGCAGCCGGGCCGATGGCGGCCGGAAGTATTACCAAGGCCCGCCAGAAGCACAATATTATCCCCGCCGGAATGATTGCTCTCCGGGAGTCTTTGAAAAATAAGGAGTTACTGTAAAAAAGTATGGGTATCTGACCGGTCTTTTTCAGGTACCCTGAGTTGAAGAAAAGACTAAAAAGAGGATTTGACGGCTGGTTTTGCTGGAAACCGTCCAGATTCTGTGATATAAAGGTGTTTTTGATACCAGTCTAATTATTATAATAATGATGTGTTTTATATCGAGACCGTACGTCCGGCAAAAGGCAGATTTATAGACAAACAATAACATTATTCGGGTTTTTTAGTTATCAAAAACATGTTTGCCATAATCAGTGACATTCACTCGAATATCGAGGCCTTAACAACTGTTCTCAAAGACATCGAAGAACGAGGCATTAAAACAATTTATTGTCTGGGCGATGTTGTCGGATACGGCGCCAATCCCAAGGAATGTCTGGATTTGGTCATCGAAAAAACAGAAAACTGTGTTCTGGGCAACCATGACTATGCCGTCCTGTATGAGCCGACCAACTTCAACACCGGAGCGGAGGCGGCTTCGTACTGGACTCGACGGGTACTCGAAGAAGAACCGGACCCTGAAAAGCGGGCCCAGCGATGGAACTATCTGGGACGTCAGCGAATGCGATGGACGATGAAGACGCAATTAAATGGAGAGGATGTGCAGCTGGATTTTGTGCACGCCTCGCCGCGTCGGCCAATCAATGAATACATCTTCCCGGACGATGTGTACACCACCTCGACCAAGGTCGTATCGTTGTTTGAGCGGACCCCGCATATCTGTTTTGTAGGACATACCCATCTGCCCGGCGTGTTTCTGGAAGATCCGGATTTTTATAGTCCGGATGAACTGGGCGGCAAATACCCGATTATTCCGAATGAGAAGGCGATCATCAATGTCGGCTCCGTAGGTCAGCCGCGAGATCGGGACAACCGGACCGCTTATGTCTATATCCAGGACAATGTAGTCCATTTTGTCCGATTGGAATACGACTATAAAAGCGCTGCGGAAAAGATTTATGCCGTCAGCGAACTCGATCGATTCGAGGGAGACCGTCTGGCCGATGGACGCTAAGCGCAGCGAAACCCCCACCCGCTGTCGGATACAGAACAAATCCAAGGCAATTGCTAAGGACAGAGCATGAAGTGGAAATCAATCATCTGGACAGGCGTCGTTATTTTTGTCGGGTTCTGCGCTTTACGGATCTGGAACACAGGGTTGTTTTCGTGCGACCGATGCCGTCCCAGAGCGCAGGTGATTTCGCTGGCGGCATCGATTGAACCAGAACCTGCCGCAAGCCCGGACTCTTCTGGAGAAATACCAGAGCCCCAAAAAGATGCTTTGGAGAAAGATACCGAGGTACCCTGGGATGATTCGCTGTTCAGTAATCTGCTGGCCGTCAGCGGTAAAGAAGAAACCGTCATCCTCGGCGGCCTTTATGAATCCTGCCGGCGCACCTCTGATCCGACTCGGTATAAATACCAGATCGAATTGACCACCCGCGGAGCAGCCGTCAAGTCCGTCACACTCAGCGAGTTTGATGACCGGAATCGAGATAATCCAAAACCCTTTGTGCTTCTGGAGCCGATTGACGATCAGGCCGTGCCGGTTTATTCACTGGCAAGCCGCGGGCTTCGCGTCGCAGCCCCGAATGCCTCGACATTTCCCGACCGGGCCTTTCCGCTGCATCGACTGAACTGGACCCTTCTGCGACACGACCAAGAGAGCGCCGTTTTTGAGGCGAAGCTGGGACGCGTGGAAAATCAAGAGGGGCAGCAGGTTCTTGCTGAAACACAGATCCGCCTGCAGAAAACTTATCGAATTCAGCCGGGCAGTTATGACCTTACCTGCGAATTGACGATGGAAAACAGAACCGGCCAGCCCCTCCAGACTATGCTGGAGATGCAGGGCACAGCTTCAATGGCTCAGGAGGATATTCGCACCGATGATCGAACCGTCCTTGCCGCGTATCGCGCAGACTCGGGCAACGTTGAGTCGCGAGCCCTCGGATATCCGCAGGTACGGGGTTTTGTTAAAGAAATACGCTGTCCGGCGAGAAAAGAAGGACTGACTTTGCTGCTGGATGAGATCGGCGGTCTTTTCAAAAGGATGTTTGGAAGCAAAGATCCAAAAACCGCCTTGCAGCTTCTGCCGGAAAAGAACGGGCTGCATTTTGCGTGGGCCGCTGCGGCTAACAAATATTTTGCAGCAGTGGTTCGGCCTGTGGAGGAGCAGAGCGTTTCATTTTCACAGGCGGAATACTTTGACAGCGCTCTGTGCGCCGGAAAGCCCTCTGAAAACGCAACCGCCAGTTATCTGCTGCAGACAACTCCGGTTCGACTGGCTGCCGCCCGCACGGAAGGAGACAGCCAAACCCTGTCCTGGGAGATCTTTCTGGGTCCCAAAGATAAGCGACTTTTTGATCAGAACCAGACCTATCGGGATAATGCTTATTTTCAAACCTTTTCCATGCGGAGCTGCTGCTGCTGTCCGGCCTCTGTCACCCAGCCGCTGGCCTTTGCGATCATGTGGATGATGACGATGCTTTATAAAATGATGGGGCCGTGGGGCAATTACGGCGTGGTCATCATGGCGCTGGTGTTTCTGATGCGGCTTTTGATGCATCCGGTCACCAAAAAGAGCCAGGTGACAATGATGAAGGTTCAGAAACTGGGTCCTAAGATTCAGGAAGTCCAGAAAAAATATAAAGGCAGCCCGCAGGAGATGCACCGGAGGATGGCGGAGGTCTATCAGCAGGCGGGGATGACTCAGTTCTCGCCGATGGTCGGAATGCTTCCGATGTTTCTGCAGATGCCGATCTGGATCGCTCTGTGGACGGCGGTCAATACGAGCATTGACCTGCGCGGAGCTGGGTTTTTGCCGGTTTGGATCACCGATCTGTCGGCCCCGGACGCCCTTGTAAGCTTTCCCAAATACGCCTTTACCATTCCGCTGCTGGGTCTGCATATCGACTCGCTTAATATTCTGCCGCTGTTTATGGGCTTTGTGATGTATCTTCAGCAAAAGCTGACTCCGCAAAGTCAGCCGGATCCCTCACGGCCGGAACTGGCTCAGCAGCAAAAGATTATGATGATCATGCTGCCGCTGCTGTTTCCGCTGATGCTGTACAACGGCCCATCGGGCGTAAATCTGTATATCATGTCCAGCATCGGGGCCGGCGTCATTGAGCAGATGGTTGTGCGAAAACACCTGCAAGAACAGGAGGCGGAAAAAGAAAAGGGCTTGGTGCCGGCGACCAGCAAAACCGGCGGCAAGTTCAAAAAGAAAAAGCCCAAGCCCTTCTTCCGCGAATACAAGTAGTCTCTTGTGCTATGAACAGCCAGGATACCATTGCGGCTCTCAGCAGCGCCTCGGTCGCAGCGGGCCGGGCGGGAGTTTCCATTATCCGCCTGAGCGGGCCGGACTCGTTTTCTGCAATCAGCCGATTTTTTCCAAACTTCCGCATTCCTCCCCGCCGCGGTATTTTGCAGGCAACAGTAAATATCGAAGGACTCACAGCGGCGGTCTGTCTGTATGTATTCCCGTCGCCGCATTCCTATACCGGTCAGGATATGGTTGAACTGCATCTTCCCGCCGTCGGAGCGGTCGTTGAGGTCCTTTATAAAAAATTGTCGGGCTGTGTGCGGCAGGCCGGGCCGGGAGAGTTTACGCTGCGGGCGTATCTGAACGGCCGGATGGATCTGACGGCGGCCGAGGCCGTCGCCCAGATTATCAGCGGCTCCAACGCCGCGCAGATCGCCGCAGCCGAGAAACTGCTGGCGGGCAATCTGTCCGGCGCCGCGGCCGATATGCGGCGGCAGATCCTCGATCTGCTCAGCCAACTGGAGGCCGGATTGGATTTTGCGGATGAGGAGATCGAATTTGTCAGCGTCGAACAGGCGGCCGAGGCGCTGGCGTCGCTGACGGCTCGGCTGGAGGATCTTCTGGGCAGTACGATTTTATATGAGCGCATGATCGACCTGCCGTCGGTGGGGATTGCCGGGGCTGTCAATGCCGGCAAGAGCCGTTTGCTTAACGCCCTGCTTGGGAAAGACCGCAGCATCGTCAGTTCCTGCGGCGCTACGACCCGCGATGTGCTGGCGGAGGTTTTGTCCCTGGGCGATGTGGACTGTGTGCTGTTTGACTGTGCCGGACTGGGGACAGAGGCGGCCGATGATCCGCTGGACGCCCTTGCCCGGCAGGCAGCCCGCAGCGCCCTGGCAGGGGCCGATGCGATGCTGTTTTGCGTGGACATTGGCAAAGAAGATTTGACCGACGACAGGGCCGTTTATGCGCTGCTGGCCGGTCGGCCGTTTTTGGCGATTGCGACTCAGTGCGATCGGGTTGGCGGCGACAGCATGAGCGGCCGACTGGAGCGGCTGCACAGAACGTTTGGCTGTGCATTCCTGCCGACCAGCGCCTGCAGCGGCATGGGGCTGGATGCGCTGAAGGCCGGGCTTGGGGATCTGCTGGCAACTCTTCGTCCGGGGGCGACGGAGGCCGACCCGCCGATTGCCGTCAATCAGCGACATCGGCAGATTTTGACGGAGACCGATGCGTCGCTGGCTGAGGCCAGGAGGGAGATTCTTGCCGGTCGGCCGGAGATTGCGGCGATGTGTCTGCGGACGGCCTGGAGTCGGCTGGGCAGCATCGAACGCGAAGACATCGAGGAGCAGATCCTTGAGCGGATTTTTTCCCGCTTTTGTATTGGCAAATGATTTAAATCCAGTTTTTGATGTTGAAAATGCGGATTTGGGGAGATTTTTGTGAGCCGTCGTGAGCCATTTTGTGCCATCTGCGCGCCCTTTTGAGCCACTTTTGTGCCATTTTCAGCCATCGGCGAACCACGATGGGCCGCTGTATGCCATCGGTCGGCCGTCGGGGCGGCCGGAACGGAGTTTAACGACGCTGATTTTAATTGGGAATTTGTGATCGGGTTTTCCTTCTTTTGGCAGTTCATTTTTATCTCCTCCGTTTTGTCCTTCTTTTTCATACCCTGTATGTCCTTCTTTAACCGGCGAGTATTTTATCAGAAAAAAAGAAAAAAGCAAGGGAAATTTATTCTTTATATTCCCTAAACGAATCAATCAGCGATTTGAATGACTTGGGCCTGTACCTAAGGAAACTTTCCTCATCCACATAGATAAAATCAATTTTCACGGCAGTTTGTACCTTGTTTACATCCAGACACCATTGTTTTAGCCGTTCCATTTTCAACGGTACATCCAGATCTTCGAGCCCTTTGGTTTCGACAATATAAATCATTTTCTCCGATACTTTCACTATAAAATCGGGATAAAAGTTTGAAATATTGCCGTCCGAATTGACGTAATCGATTCGCAAGTTCACTGCAAAATAATTTTTGGCATAGGAAATGATGTCCTGGCAATTATCTAAAAAACAGGCGAAATCGAGTTCCAACTGACTGTCCCCGACAATCTTGTTAAATATACTTTTTTTCGGCGGGAAAAAACTCTGATCTTTTACGGTGAAGGGGCGGACCTGCTTTAACTTAATCGAGTCTTTAATCTGTGCGGACCCTTTGTCCACGACGGTTAAATCATTGACGGCTTTTTTGAAGGTCTCCAAGATCGTCTTGCACGCCTGGGTCTCAGACAGATTGCGAAGGGTATTGCGGCTTTCAATCTCTACCGGCCGACCGAAAAGAAAATCCGAAACAAACAGTTTGATTTTTCCATACAGAATATCGTAACCGCCGACCAATCGCAGGTCTTTCATAATCCGTTGAGCAAAAAAGCCGACGGCGTTTCGATAATCATCCACCACCCATGCATTCAGAACCGTTGTATGAGAAATCTCCTCTGTTGTAATATCCTTAAAGACAATTTCCCTCTGCTGCTCCTCCGAAAATATCTGGTAAGAGACCGGATTAAAAGTAAACCTGCCGACATCGAGATCTTCAAGCCGTTTGTATTCCCGAGCCATTCGGGGAGTCAGGACAGGTATCTCAATGTCCAGCAAATCAAGGTTTTTGTGGGCATTTTCGACATCCACTTCTACAATCATCGGAACCTTGGCCAGAGAGTCTTTGCCCATACTGACTCGCTGAAGTTCAACCCCTTCCGACTGGATTGACTCGACAAATTCCATAAAGGCATCGGTACCGACTACGCTGATTTTTTCTGAAATATCCTCCTGCCGATACATTCGTCGAAGTCCTCGGCCGAGGGTCTGTTCCGGCAAAATATTGCTCTTGGAAGAATAGGCCCGCAGCCCTACAATCGTCGTTACATTGCGTACATCCCAGCCCTCTTTGAGCATCAGCACCGAAACGACCGCCTTATAGGGACTGTCCCAACTGTCTATAGCATTCGCCTGCCGACGCAGGCGTTCCAGCTCCTCCTTGCCTTTTCCCGCGGCGGCCGATTCGCTGATGTCGCCTGTGCGGTTGGTGTGAATCGTTAAGACCGCATCCTTCAAATCGGGATACATCGCTTCAAGATACTCGGCCACCTCGTCGCAGCTGTCGGTGACATCAGTCATTACAAACAGGACGGCTTTTTTGCCGAGTTTTTCATGTTCGGCATAGGCCTTTCTCCATTCCTCTACGCCCAACTGGATATAATCGGCATACCGCTGGACATATTTGAGACTTTGGGTTTCTTTGAGTTTGGCCCGACTCGGACCATCCGGCAGGACAGGATGCTTGACTACATTCTGCCAGATGGCTTCTACCAGCGGATAATCACAGACGGTCTGAACAAAAATCGCCCCGTTGTCATGCTTGGGGGTTGCCGTCACATCGACCTGCAAAGAGAGATATTTGTCTTTTTGTTTCAGTTTGTTGTGAATGTCCAGAACCGACTTGAACCAGGCGAGTTTTGGATTGTGAATGTGATGGGCTTCGTCATTAAGAACCACCAGTTCATCCACCTTACGGACGATTTCTCCCAAATCGACCTTTGAGTCGGTCGTTGCTCCGGTCCATCGTTTGCCGAGGAAATAATCCATGGTATTCTCATCGCTGCAGGACGGTTCGGTATCGCTGCTTTCGAATACACGATGGATATTGGTCAAAAAGATATTTCCAACGGGATGGGCGATGCGCACCTGATCCTGTATATGCAGCGTCATCTGAAAATCGTCCTGCCAGTCTCTACCATAATAACCGGCCTCGGGCAAAATCGGATCGGAATTGTCTTCGTAGAGTTTATGAAAATAGCACCAGGCCAGGATCAGACTGAGCACTTTGGTTTTTCCGCTGCCGGTAGCCATCTTGATGACAAACCGCCGCCACTCTTCGTCAAACATTCCCGTCGAAACAGCCCCGCTTGAATCATAGCGGATCATATCGTATTTGTCTTTGACTTTGGCTACATCATACAGATAAATCACCGTCTCAACCGCTTCGCGCTGGGCAAAATAATATCGAAAATGAAAATCATTGCCGTCGGCTCCGGGCTGAATGTGGTCCCTTTGAAACCACCATCGCAACAGGGCTTTGCTTGTGTCGGCCGCACCGTCATAATCGCCGGCCCGCCAGTCGGCGACCTGACTGCGGAGTTTATGCACCAGCGGCGGGAGCAGTTTTTCATAGGAATATTCACGAAGGGCTTCATCGGCCGGAAACCAGCGGATTTTTGGATTCAGGATTTCATAGGGAGAGGTCGGAAAATCTTTATGAATAGCCATTTATGCGCCTTTTTTAAGATTTTTCTTGACAACCTTATAGATTTACTTTAACCTGTTAAATGCGCCGTGACTGCGTCGAAATGCAGTATTGGGAGAAATCCTGACACGGCGTCGTTTTTTTAATGGAGTTTGACGATCCCATATCCTTCCACTTTCCCTTCCGGGCTTGTTCTGATTCGATCCGCAATTTGTCGATAGAACCGGTCATCTTCTTTTGCAAACCAGCGGTAAATGCCGCCGGCCACCATGTCCGCAAGCTGAATGCCGGTGCTGAAATGAGAAGGAACAATAAACACCCCTTCGAGAATGTTAGCGAAACTCGATGTATGCGCCTCCTCTCCGTGCATCATCCGATAATGCATATTCTGCAGGCGTTTGTCCTGTCGGCGTTCTCGGTGATCGCAGACAACAATCCCGTTCATTTTTTCGCCCGCTTCTCGGGTCAAATCCTGGAGATAATACTGAAACCGTTCAATCAGCCGTTTGTAGGCGTACCAGTAAAGGTCGTCGTCGCTGTTAATATGAGACCGTTGATAACAGAGTTCCACAGCCGCAATAACAGAAATGATTTTTATGGATTTATACTTTGCAATGATGCCATAAAGATCCCTCCTGAGTTTTTCTTTCTCTTCCTCGTTTAGATGGGAGAGGGTTGTTTGTTTGTCCTTATTCTGATAGAAATAACGCCACTTTATCTCCTTGCCAACATTGTATCTCTTTTTCAGGGCCTTTAAGTCGGCGTCAATTTTAAACCAGGTATCTTCCGACAGGATAATAGCGCCCAGTACAAATTTATCTTCTGGATTGTGTCTCCCGATGGGCGACAAAGTACCTGACTCATCAATAAACAGCAGATGCATCTCCTATACTCCTACCTCGATGATCTTCATCGTATCATTGCCGAAGATATCGACCACCTTGACAGCGATTTTGTGGCGTTTTCCTTTTTCGTATTCGTGTTCGATGCTTTTCAGTTCGAGGGAACGGTCTTTTTTGGTGCGGAAACTCTGCCACTCGTTTTCAAACACAAAGTCGCCTGTCCATTTTTCTACTATCTGACCGGATTCGGGGTCCTGTACCCGGATGATCTCCCGCTTGCTTTCAAAGTCAAAATCGACGCTCCAGTAGTCGATCCAGTCGGTCCAATGTTTGGTAAGCACTTCTTTTTTGACGGCACCGGCTTTATCCTTGCTGACTTTTATAATATGGCCTTTTTCGACGACAATTTTGGTCTTTCCGTTTTTGAGCGCTGCGGCGGCGTTTTTGACCGTATCCTGCGTATAGAAAACGGAAAAGTCGGTCAGTTCGACAGCCACTTTATTGCCTTTGTAGCGTGGCGTTACCTCGATATAGGAGACATCATGAAAGACCACCTCGTCCTTTTCCACCGCCCGCTTATCGAAGACCTCGCGCGGGATGTACTTCATAGTCAGATCGATGCCCTTGGCTTTGGCCTCATCGAGGATATTGGGGAAAAGGCCCATTTCAAACTCAAAGGCCAGCACATCGGCCCTTGTAATATGTTTTTGGCGGCATTCGAGGATGATCTCCTCGACATACAGCCGTGTCACCGGCAGATTCACCGGCCCAACCGCCACCAGCCGGCCGGCCTTTTTGCCTAAGAAACACTGGAAGTTCTCGACCCGTTCGGCCCTATACGCCCGCAAAATCAGATCAACAAACGCCTTTTCCTTTTCCTCCAACTGCTTTTGCTGTTCCTCGGCCCGCAGATTGACATTGACGCCGATATAGTGCTGGCGTTCATACTTGCCGAGGTTGAGGATCTCAAACGCCCGGTAGTCCTTGCCCTCTTCTTTCAACTGCCGCTGCATCTGGATCATCCGCTTGCGCGTCGTGTGAATGGCAAACTTGCCCAAGTCGGCCGCAATCCACTTGCGGCCTAATTTTTCCGCAACCTCAGCCAAAGTTCCCGAGCCACAAAAGAAATCTGCTACGAGATCACCTTCATTAGAACTTGCTTTAATAATTCGTTCAAGCAGTGCCTCTGGTTTTTGTGTTGGATACTGTACAGACTCCTCATTGTGGCCAGAAATGTCTTTTATATCTGACCATACGACCCCAACTGTAACCCCAGGCTTATCTGATAAGAATTGCTTTAAATTTATAGCACCTCCTTCCCCTCTTACAACTCTTTGGTCTTCTTCAAATCTTTTTATTGATTCCTCAGAATAATCTCTACAATCTCTCAGCCGATATGGCCCTCTACCATCATTATCATCGTACCGATAGTTTATTATTGTATTTTGACTATATTCAGAAAATTGTCTTATGTAGGTCGTATTATTACTTTTTGAAAAATAAAGTATATGATCTGCGTCACGCGGATACTGTGTGCCTTTCGTGTTACTTGCACCTGTTGCTCTACGCCAGATAATTTCATTCCGATAATTATTTTCACCAAAAACTTCCTGTAATGCACATCTAAGGTAACTATTCAATCTCCAATCACAATGCACATAGATGCTTCCATCGTCGGCCAAGAGGTCACGCATGAGGACAAGCCGTTCATAGATCATGGCGATAAAGGAATCGGCGCCTTTGCCCCAGGTGTCGCGGTAGGCGATTTCTTCGAGGATGTTGGGTTCTTTGTGGAAGGTTTCGTCGCCGATTTGGATATCCATTGAAAAATCGGCCCCGACGTCAAACGGCGGGTCGATATAGATGAGTTTGATGCCTCCCTGCTTTTCGATCTCCTGACGCATGGGGCCGTTTTTGAGGGAGGAGAGGATGAGTTTGTTATCTCCCCAGATGAGTTTGTTGGTCCATCCCTTGAGTTGTCGGCCGCGGCCGTCGAGGGAAAAGAGCAGGTCGGTTTGGCCTTTTTTCTTTTTTTCACCGCGGGGTTCATCGACCTGTTCGATCACCTGGAACGGGAGGACGACATTGCAGACTTCGTTGGTCTTTCCGTTCCAGAGCAGTTCGACCTGGCGTTTTTCGCCGAACAGGAGAAAGCGGAATTTGTCATCGAGGGGCTTTCCTTCTTCCAGACAATCGAGAATTTCTCTCTTTTCCGCTTCTGTGAGCTCAATCTTTGCCATGCGATCCTTACCCTCTTGATTATCCTTTTTTTGATTTTAGCCAATTGGACGAGTAAGTCAAGGAAGGGTTGAGTTTTATTTTCCCCCGGATTTTGCTGCGCTGCATCCGGGGTTATTATATGGCGGCCCCTGCGGGGCCTTGGGAAAGGAGGGGGAAGCGTTTCTTTGAGTCCACGGGCTGGCGGCCAAGGTTAAGAGATTTCGCCCGCTGCGCGGGCTGAGAGGAACGGCCCCTGCGGGGCCTTGAGAAGAAAGGGAGGAATGCTGCGGGGCTTTGGGAAGGGATGCGGGAAGGGGAGAAGGGAAAGGATGCGGACGCGGGGGGCTTTTCAATTGCCTGCTTATGCGATAGAATGGGGGTATGGCAAAACTGACGATTCTCACCGGGCCGCTGCGAAAGCAGAGTTTTGAACTGAACAGCAAGGACTGGCCCAAGGTTATCGGGCGCGCTGAGGACGGCGCCGACTTTCTGCTGGCCGACCCGTCCGTGTCGCGTCAGCACGCCGAACTGTCGTTTCGCGACGGGCAGTGGATTCTTCGCGATATGAACTCCTCCAACGGCACGTTTCTCAACGAGCGGCGGCTGAGCAGCCCGATGCGGCTGCGCAACCAGGACCAGATCCGCTGCGGCGGGACGGCGCTGCTGTATGAATCGGCCGAGACGGAGGGGCGGGCCGGCAGGATCGAGCAGGCGCAGGACCAGGCGATTGAACTGGCGTTTGATCCGGGGGAGACGATGGTGGCGGTGGCGTTTACCTCGCTGCAAAGCAAGGAATCGGCCGCCC
>JAKJEN010000049.1:0-359 GCA_022705405.1 Planctomycetota bacterium
ACACACCGCCGGGGTTGCCACGGCGCTGATCGGCTATGCCAATGCTTCTTTGGAACCCGATGACGGGCATGGTGTAGTGATTAAGGCCGTTCTGATCAATAGCGCTTTTCCCAATGTCCTGGATAAAAGCGGAAACTCGACCACCGGACAGATCTGGGATCCTTCTCGAGGGTATGGGCGGCTTGACGCCCTAAGGGCACTCCAGTTGCTCAGCCAGCCGAAGATTGTTCCGGACTTGCCGACCGAACAGACAGCCGGGTGGGCCTATCAAACCCTTCAGCCAAGCCAAACGCATACCTACCAGATCAGTGGAATACCCGTCCAGAATCGACTGGTTGTCACACTGACCTGGCATCGCC
>JAKJEN010000049.1:372-16554 GCA_022705405.1 Planctomycetota bacterium
ATCCGGGAGAGTTAACCGCCTATCCAGCCGACCTGGATTTGTATATCGACGATCCAGGCGGTCAACCCTGTTTTACGGACCAATTGACTCAGGGCAATCTGGAAAAAGCGGATTTTTTGATTTCCCAATCCGGCGACTATCAAATTCGAGTCATCAATCAATCGAGCAGCGAAACAGCGGTCTATGCCCTTGCGTATGAACAGATCGAGCCGATCCCGGCCGATTTCAATGTCGATTCCATCGTCAACGGCGACGACCTGTCCGAGTTGTCTTTCGCGTGGCTTCAGGATCCGCACCTGTTGAATGATGAAAGCCGCCTTCGATTGGATTTAATTCCCGATGGGATTATAGATCTGAATGATTTCAGCCATCTTTTGCAATTCTGGCTGATGACGGATCCGCGATATTATCCCTGGCCGTAAAGCGAACGATTCCTTTCGGAAAATATGAACTCGCGGTATTTCGGTTCCCCTTTATTCCCCGCCCCAAACGTCAGATTCAACCAATTTTCTTTTTGGATTGCGTTTATGAATCCACTCGCTGGAGCGTAACCTCGCCCACATCATCCATATTGGAAACGATGGTATAGACGCCGGGCTGTTTGGCCTCCAGATAAAGGTATTTCCTTTGCGGACTCCTCTTTTTAAATTCCTTCAGCGCCTGCTGTTTTGCCTGATTCAGCCCATCGGCGCTGAGCGTTAAATCCAGTTCCTGCTTCTGGTCCAAAAGCATAATTTTTACCTGCCATTGACACATAATCGGCTCCCCGCAAATAGAGTATTTTCATGGGCTCTTGATTGCCGCGATTCAGGCGATTATAAATGAAAATGGTTACTGTCTTCCGGCTGATAGAATACTTTTTCGACCCACAGACTGCTTCCAATGCGATCTCCCTGGCGTTTGCCCAGCAGACACATTCCCAGCCAGGAAAGGATCGAGATCCGGCCTGCGGATTTACTGGCTGTATCCGGGTAAACCAGCTGCAGATCAAATCGGGTCCCCTGTTTAGTCGCAATCCAAAACCGTGAATTCATGGTAATTACATCGCGCGGAACCAGCCGAATGGGCCGAAGATCCACCTTTCGAAGCAGATAGCGAAGATGGGCTCGCCGGGACGGTTTGGTGCGCTTTTTTTTCCGCTCCACCGTGAGCATGGCCAGGAGACGGTAATAATCATTCTCCGAAAGCAGCACACGCCGATACGAACCGTGAATCCGGCCAAGAAACCGCCGGATATGAGACGATCGCCCTCTCGGATAGGTAAATAGTTTCAGGTATTGATAAAGACGTCTCAGAAAATTCCTTTTAACAGGAGGACGATAGACAGAAGCGGCGGCATGCTTGAGTGTGTATTGAGGAAAGCGCATCATGACAGAATTCTCCTGATCTATCTACTGAAAAAAGTCGCCTTCGGTTTCCGGCTGATACAGCATCTCTTCGATCCGGAACTTGCGGAGCCCGCCGGGAACCTGCCAGGACACCACATCGCCGGTCCGATAGCCCAGCAGAGCGGTTCCAATCGGAGCCAAAACGGAAATTTTCCCCTGATCCAGATCCGCCTCCGCAGGCAGGACCACCTGAAATACATAATCCTCATTGCTGTCCAGATCTTTCAGACGGACGCGGCTGTTCAGAGTGACCACATCGCCCGCGATATTTCCGGCTGAAACAACCCGGGCACGCCGGATCTCTTTTTTCAATTGTTCCGCCAAACGATTATCTTTAGGACGGTCTCGTCCGATCTTTTCCAGCAGGCCGGTGATCTTTTCCAGATCCGGCGCTGTCATATAAATCCGGGACTTGTTCCGCATGAGGCGTCCTTTCCTACAATCGATAATGTTTTTTCTCTTCCGGCTGATACAAAATCCGGACAACTCGAACCGGTCTTTTTTTATTGCCGTTGCTCACCTGAAGAGTGTCTCCTGATTTTGACCCCAAGACTTCAATTCCCAGCGGAGAAAGAACCGAAACCTTGTCGGTTCCGGAAGCGGCATCGTCCGGATAGGCCAGCCAGAAATTGCTGTCCTGATTTGTAGTCAAATCCCTCACCTGAACATGACAGTTCATCGTCACCAAATACGGAGGCGCTTCTTTCTGGTCGATCACAGAGGCCTCTTCCATTTTGGCTTCCAGGGACTCGATCAATTCCGTCTGGGCCTGGGGCCACTGGCGGGCCTTGTCCAGAAACTCCCGAAGTCGTTTATGGTCATAATGGGTAATAAAAGTCTTTTGATTCTTCATTCTTTTTCTCCCGATTAAGGCCCATTTAACATAAAAACAAGCAGGCCGGCTAAGGGAATGGTTTGGAAAGGGCAAAGCGGTCGGCTGGATGTCGCCGAGGAACAAAATCAAAGAAACTGCACAGTAGCATCGAAATTGCCCTTTCGATTTAGAAAAAGAAATAATCTTTTAAATAAACAATAAACAACTCTCTTCCGCTACGCCGGAACCTTATTTTCTGAACCGTATTGACTTCCTGCCGCATTTTTTGACTTTTTCAATAATTCCCGCTTATCAAGGTCGAGAAATCATTTGCTACATAAAAAAGGCCGACTTTCGCCGGCCTGTAGGATCTTCTAAAAGGGCAGACCGGCGCGTTAAGGTATAGACGCGCTAAAACGGATATATTTTTTCGTAAGAAAGGTACAACTCATATTTGTATTCTTCATAAAAAAACTACACCCTCTTCTGAACTTAAGCCATGTCTGCTGTTTTTATATCGGATTATTTCGGAACTTAAGATGAATTATAGCAGAAAATAAGGATCTGTCAACCCTTTTCTTTCCTCCGGGTCTTTTTAGACATGGATTCTCTCCGCTGCTCTTTTTCCAAGAGAGCAGAACCTGACTTTCCGAATTTGGTTAAGATGGTGAAAGACTATGACGCAGCTTTGGCCAGTTCCATTTTTGCATCCAGGGCGGCCTGCTCAATGCACTTTTCCCAATTGCCGCCAAATTGTTCGGCGTATTTGGGGTTTTCATAGGCATAAATGATCGAGCGGGAGGCGTTGATAAGGGCGCCCATCCGGTCCTTGTTGCAGAAGCGCAGGCATTCGGCCGGACCGGCCCCCTGCGAGCCATAGCCGGGCACGAGAAACCAGCACCTCGGATAGCGCTGGCGGAGAATCGAGGTCTGATCGGGGCTGGTTCCGCCGACTACCATCCCCACATTGCTGTAGCCGGAAACGCCGATGCGCTTGTTTTGATTGGCGATCTCTCCGACGACTTCAGCCAGTTTTTCATACATTTTCACGCCGGAGGCATCCGCAAAATCCTGCACAGCCCCGGCCGTAGGGTTGCTGGCCCGCACCCAGACAAACACCCCTTTGCCCTGCTCATCCGCCAGATCAGCAAAGGGCAGAATGCCGTCAGCGCCGGCAAATCCATTCACTGTAATGGCATCCGGCACAATCAGGTCTTCCATCCCTACAAACTCCGGATTCTTCAGATGGGCGTCGGCATAGCACTGTGCCGTATGGCCAATATCGCCCCGCTTGAGATCTCCGATTACCTCCAGATCCAGCGCCTCGGCCTCGCTCAAAAGCGAGTAGTAGGTCTCAATCCCCTCCCAAAGGTATTTTTCAAAATACGCAATATTGATTTTAACCGCCGGAACAATGGGGGCTACGATCTTCAGAACCCGGCTGCAGAAATCAAACAACGCATCAACCGAGGCGCCCAGATCATAGGCATCGTTCATTTCTTTATGAGTCCGAATGGCTTCGGGCAACCGTCCATATACCGGATCCAACCCCACGATCATCGGGGTACTTTTTTTTCTTACCGCCTCACAAAGGCGATCACCAAAATGATTGGCCACACATTACTCCTTACAGTGCCGTAAGTTATCAATTCAAAAAATTTCTTCCATTCAAGAGACGGCTCACTATAATCATCTGCCGGTCGGTTCGCAAGAGTGATTTTGGAACAAATTGCATGGAAACGCAAAAAAAATTACCGCCTCTCAAACGCCGGCGGCTGTGGCCGGTTGCTGTTGGGGGGCTTTTGCTGCTGGCAGTTGTGCTGCTGGTCACACTGGCTGCCTATAACCCACGATCCTATGCGCCGCTCATACCGGAAAATCCCCAGCAAGTCAGCCCCTATTTAACTCACACCCTGGGTCCGGATTTTTATAATAATGTCCAGATGGATGAACCGTTTGAACTGATTGTGGAGCAGGCAGGGCTAAATGACATATTTTCCCGCTATCCCTGGCCGTTTGTTGACGATGGAATTTCGGTTTATACGCCGATGATCAGCATTTCGCCCCAGCAAACCGTCCTGATGGCGCAGGTGGATTTTAAAGGGCTGTCCACTATCTTGTCGGTTTACGGAAGCCCCTGTCTGGATTCGGAGGGAATGATGAATTTGAACATCCAGTCTGTTTATTTAGGGGCCCTTCCGATTACCCCGCTGGCCCGCTCGCTGGCCAAACAATATGTCCTGGAACATTTTAATCTAAACGACCCGATTGAGGCGGTCAATTTGGCCTTTGTCACCAATCAGCCGTTTGATCCTGTAGTTCAGATCGCCGGCCATACAGCCCGCATTACAGAACTGAATATTGAGCCGGCTCGCGCACGGCTGGTCCTCAAGCCCATAAAAAGATGACGTTTACCGAAAAATTTGTAGAAATCCCTTGCTTTTACGCCGACATAATGGTGTAATGGGCGTTATGAGCAAAATAATGTCGATGAACGGCTTTTCTTCTGCCCTTTTGGGCCTGCTCCTCCTGCGCCCCTAAGCGGCGCAAATAAATCTCCTGCATAGTCTCTAAATCAACGTTTTTTCAATTTCCAGTGGAAAATTTGTGCCAATTTGGCATAATATTCCATTCCTGAAATTTCCTATTTATGGAGAAACAAAGATGATAAATGAGAACGCAGAGAAGGTCTTAATTTTTGATACAACCTTACGAGACGGAGAACAATCGCCCGGTGCGGCACTGGCGATTAACGAAAAACTGGAGATTGCGCATCAATTAGCTAAATTGGGCGTGGATATCATTGAGGCGGGCTTTCCGATTTCTTCTGCTGCCCAGTACGAAGCCACCCGTCTCTGTGCGGAACAGGTAATTGGGCCGGTGATTTGCGGACTGGCACGCGCCAATGAAAAAGATATCGCCACAGCAGGCAAGGCCCTGGAAGCAGCCCAAAAAAGACGAATCCATACCTTTATTGCCACCAGCCCGATCCATATGGAGCACAAACTTCGCAAAAAACCGGATCAGGTACTGAAAATGGCGGTTGAAGCGGTAAAAATGGCTCGACAGTTTACCGAGGATGTGGAATTTTCCCCGGAGGATGCCTGCCGAAGCGAACTGAGTTTTCTCTATGAGATCCTTGCCGCTGTTATTGAGGCCGGCGCGACAACTCTGAATATTCCGGATACAGTAGGTTACGTATTACCCTATGAATACGGCCAAATCATTGCCAAACTTAAAGAAAACGTCAAAGGCATTGAGAAAGCCGTTATCAGCACCCATTGCCATAACGATCTTGGCATGGCCTCGGCCAATTCCCTGGACGGCGTGCGAAACGGGGCTCGGCAGGTCGAGTGCACCATAAACGGCCTGGGAGAGCGAGCCGGCAACGCGGCAATGGAAGAAATCGTCATGGCGCTGCACACGCGGCCGGACTTTTTCGGCAAGATCGGAACCAACATCAATACCCGTGAAATCTACCGGACCAGCCAGCTGGTCTCGCAACTGACCGGTTTTGTGATTCAGCCGAACAAGGCCATCGTCGGAAAGAATGCCTTTGCCCACGAGTCCGGGATTCACGTGGACGGCATCCTGAAAAAACGCGAAACGTATGAAATTATGACCCCGGAGGTGATTGGGCTGGAGGGCTCGCGGATGGTTCTGGGGCGGCATTCGGGACGGCATGGTTTTCTCGACAGGTGCAGGCAGCTGGGCTTTAATCTCTCCGAAGAGGAGACTGAAGCGGCCTACCAGAAATTTATGGAACTGGCCGACAAGAAAAAAGAGATATTTGATGAGGATATCGCCGCCCTTATCAGCGACGAGGTGCGGACAGTAGATCAGCATTATCGGCTGGATTATCTGCATGTAGCCAGCGGGACCGGAACCCTGCCGACAGCCAGCGTGCGCATGAAGATCGGCGATGAGCTGCGTCAGGCCGCTGCCTTTGGCGATGGGCCTGTGGACGCCGCATACGAAGCCATCCGGCAGGCGATCGGTCTTGCGCCTAAACTGGACTCGTATTCCATTCGGGCGATTACAGAAGGCACCAAAGCCCTCGGCGAGACAACCGTGCGAATCCAGAACAGCCAGGGCGCCCGTTTCATCGGCCGCGGCGTTTCGACGGACATTATCGAATCCAGCGCCAAGGCCTATGTGGACGCAATTAATCGAATGGTCGCCGCAAAGAGCGGCAGCCGCGCCGAAAAAATAAAAAACCATATTTAGCAAAAAAGACCTGTAATGGAGATCTGATAGATGAGTATGACAATCACGGAAAAGATTCTTGCACGGGCTGCCGGAAAGACCTCGGTTCGCCCCGGCGATCTGGTCAATGCCAAGATTGATATGATCATGTGCCATGATGTGACAACTCCGCCGGCCATCTCGATGCTCAAGGAACATCAGATTGACCGGGTATTCGATCCGGAAAAAATCGTCGTAACGCCGGATCACTTCCAGCCGGCCAAGGACATCAAAAGCGCGCAATTGCACAAGCGGCTGGATACCTGGGCCAAAGAAAAAGGCATCCGGTACTACTATCCGCTGGGACGGGCCGGAGTCTGTCACGCCCTGCTACCGGAACAGGGTCATATTCGCCCCGGAGAGGTAATCGTCGGCGGCGATTCGCATACCTGCACCTATGGGGCATTTGGCGCCTTTTCCACCGGTATCGGATCAACGGATCTGGCGGCGGCGATTGCGACGGGCATTCTGTGGTTCAAGGTGCCGGCCTCGATGAAGTTTGTTCTGAACGGGACCTTGCCCAAAGGGGTTTGCAGCAAGGATGTTATTTTGGAGGTAATCCGCCGGATCGGCACCGATGGAGCCCTGTATCGGGCGATGGAATTTACAGGACCTGCCCTGAAGGATCTGAGTATGGAAGCCCGCATGACGATCACGAATATGGCCATCGAAGCCGGCGGCAAAAACGGCATTATGGCCTTTGACGAAACCACCAAGGCCTATCTGGACGGCCGGCTGAAAGGCAAAACGGATTATACAGTCTTTCAGTCTGACCCAAACGCCCAGTATGTCTCGACGGAAGAGATTGACTGCGGCAAACTGGAGCCGATGGTGGCCTTTCCGCACCTGCCCAGCAACGGCAAGCCGATCAGTCAGTGCAAAGGCCTGCCTATGGACCAGGCGTATATCGGAAGCTGCACCAACGGGCGGATTGAAGACTTGCGCATCGCCGCCGGCATTTTGAAAGGAAAAACCGTTCAAATCCGCACGATTGTCGTACCGGCTACGCCGGTCATTTGGAAGCAGATGATGGATGAGGGATTGTCGGAAATTTTTTATGAGTCCGGCTGTGTAATCAGCGCCCCGACCTGCGGGGCCTGCCTGGGCGGATTTATGGGCATCCTGGCTAACGGCGAGCGATGTGTGAGCACCACCAACCGCAATTTTGTCGGTCGGATGGGCCATCCGAAAAGCGAGGTGTATCTGGCCGGCCCGGCCACTGCCGCTGCCAGCGCCGTCGAGGGGAAATTGGCGGATCCAAGAAACTATTTGAAATAAAATCCGAAATATGAAATGTGAGATTCAAAGTTTTGATTTGATGACCTAAGGGAGCAGTTATGACAAAGGCACATGTATATAAACGCGATCATGTCAATACCGATGAGATCATTCCGGCTCGATATCTCAATACCGACGATGCGGCTGAACTGGCCCGTCATTGCATGGAAGACCTGGACGCCGAGTTCGTGAAAAAATGCAAGCCCGGCGATGTGATTGTCTGCGGGGATGACTTCGGCTGCGGTTCCTCGCGCGAGCATGCCGTCTGGGCGATTCAGGGAGCGCAGGTCGGGGCCGTTATCGCCCATTCCTTTGCGCGAATTTTTTATCGCAACTGCATCAACTGCGGATTCTACCCGATCGAGCTGCCGGGCGCTGTCGATCAAATCCGAGACGGAGACGAACTGGAAATTGATTATAAGGCCGGGACCATCCTAAATAAGACGCAGAATAAGACAATCCGGTTTACCCCCCTGCCGGATTTTGCTCTGGACATTATCCGGGACGGCGGATTGCTAAAACACATAAAGAAAAAATAAAAAGGAAAAAGGAAAAATGTCAGTTGAAAAAGAGAAGTTTGTCAAAGAATTTAAAAAGCGATTATATACTTTTGTATTAAAACTGATTGACTTTATAAATAACCTTCTCCAAGATCGAGTTTCTAACCGTTTGAGCGACCAGCTGCTCAGAAGCGGCGCCAGTGTTCTTTCAAACTATGTAGAAGGTCAATCTTCATACAGTAAAAAAGAATTTACCAATTTTTTGACAATCTCATTAAAATCTGCCAATGAAAGCAAAGTCTGGTTGGCGCTGCTGAAGGACAGCAAACGCGCGACTATCCAAAAAACTGCATGGTTTCTCAGCGAACTGGACGAATTGTCAAAGATTCTCGCATCCAGCGTGTTAAAATGTAAAGGGAAACGATAGTTTTTCCTTTTTCCTTGCACTTTTTCCTTTTCTCTTTTTCCTTTTGACTTATGAAAGAGCGGGCGGGACGAAATCGAACGATTGATCTTACAGAGGCGCAGCAGCGGGCGTTTTCCGAACGGCTTATCCGTCTGGATCGGTCGGTTTCTGTTGAGGAGATCCTCAATACCACGATCTGTCAGGATATGCGGGAGGCCTGTAAATTCCTGCCGGATACGTTTGTTGATCTGTTGTTTTTGGATCCCCCGTATAATCTGAATAAGGAATTCAGCGGGCGGTCATTCAAAAAAGGATCGCAGAAACAATACTCCGCCCAGCTGGAGGAATGGCTTAGCCCGTTGATACGGCTATTGAAGCCCACCGCATCGGTCTATCTTTGCTCGGACTGGAATGCCTGCGGAGCCGCTCAAATTGTGTTGGAAAAACACTTTACAATCCGCAACCGCATCACTTGGGAACGGGAGAAGGGGCGCGGGGCAAAGACCAACTGGAAAAACTGTTCCGAAGATATCTGGTTTTGCACCGTATCGGGCGATTATGTATTCAACCCCGAGGCAGTCAAACTGAAGCGAAAGGTCATCGCCCCTTATACCCACTCGGACGGGCGGCCCAAGGACTGGGATCGCGAGAAAACCGGCCATTTTCGATTGACTGCGCCTTCCAACCTATGGACAGACCTGACCGTACCCTTCTGGTCGATGCCGGAAAACACCGACCACCCGACACAAAAACCGGAAAAACTGCTGGCCAAAATCCTCTTGGCAAGCAGCCGGCCCGGCGATGTGGTTCTGGACCCGTTCCTCGGTTCGGGCACGACCTCCGTAACAGCCAAAAAACTCGCACGCCGCTATATCGGAATTGAGCAAGATCGGATATACTGCTGTCTGGCCGAAAAACGCCTGCAAACGGCAGAGACTGACAAGACAATCCAGGGATACTCAGACGGCGTATTCTGGGAACGAAACGCGAAAAAAAAAGGAACAATTGAAAATTCAGAGTTGGATGGCTGAAGAAGCCGAAAATAACCCAGCCGTAAATAGACAGAAATGCATTAGATAAAGAAAGGATCCAGTTTGATGAAGACGTATAAGATTGCAGTAATGGGCGGGGACGGAACCGGTCCTGAAGTGACTGCCGAAGCGGTCAAGGTGATGGATGCGGCAGCCGGTAAATTCAAATTTAAGGTCGAGAAAGTCAACTTCGATTTCGGGGGCGAGCGCTACAAGCGCACCGGCGAGATCCTGCCGGACAGCGCCGTGGAAGAGTTCAAAAAATTTGACGCGATCCTTCTGGGGGCTATTGGGCATCCGGATGTGGCCCCGGGCATTCTCGAAAAAGGCATCCTTCTCAAACTCCGTTTTGCGCTGGATCAGTATATCAACCTGCGGCCTGTTCGCCTGTTTCCAGGCGTAGAAACACCGATCAAGGACAAAGGTCCAAAAGAGATCGACTATGTTGTCGTGCGCGAAAACTCCGGCGACGCCTACACCGGCGCCGGCGGTTTTACGATGAAGGGCACTCCGCACGAAGTGGCCGTGCAGACAGCCGTGTACAGCCGCGTCCAGGTGGAGCGCTGTCTTCGATATTCCTTCGACTATGCCCGCAAATACGGCAAGAAGGCCCGCGGCGTCGGCCCGGAAAACACCCTCGGCCTGGTGGGCAAGACCAACGTGCTGACCTACATCTACGATCTGTGGGAGCGGGCCTTTCATGAAATCGGAAAAAAAGAATATCCCGATATCCGCCGCGATTATTATCACGTGGACGCCACCTGCATGTGGATGGTGAAAAATCCGGAATGGTTTGATGTGCTGGTCACCGGCAACATGTTCGGGGACATCATCACGGATCTGGGCGCCATGACCCAGGGCGGCATGGGCATTGCCGCCGGCGGCAACATCAACCCCAACGGTGTTTCGATGTTTGAACCCATTGGCGGTTCGGCCCCCAAGTACACCGGCCAGGGCGTGATTAATCCGCTGGCGGCCATCTGCGCGATGCAGATGATGCTCCAGTCGCTGGGCGAAGAGACGGCCGCCCAAAAGGTTGAAGAAGCCGTCAAGTTTGTCACGGCCAACAAACTCAAATCGATGGCCGCCGGAAAGATGGGGTACAGCACCAGCCAGGTCGGAGATCTGGTCGCAGAAAAAACGATCGAATAAAATCAATTCCAGCAAGGCAGGCCGAGCGGTCGGCCTCTTTTAACGGAATGAAAGAACAGAAAGGAAGATTATTGTGAACAGAAAGAAAATGGTTCAGACGCTCCCTTTTTTGCTGGTTTTTTTGCTTGCTGCAGCTCCCCTGTCGGCAGCGGACAATCAGGTTCTTAATCCTTCTTTTGAAAGCGGCCGGGGAAACACTCCCCAGCAATGGATTCGTTCCACCTGGGCGGGCAACGCTGAATTTCTGATCGATCAACAGGGGCACAGCGGAAAAAAGTGCGCCAAAATCAACGCCTCAGAGGGGGCTGATGCCGCCTGGTCGCAGAATGTTAACCTTCCATCGCCCGGCCGTTATCGACTTTCCGGCTGGATAAAAACCGAAAATCTGGTCGTCCAAAACGGGGCAGGTGCGCTGCTGAATATTCACGGATTGGAACCGGCTCGCACAAAGGCCCTGACCGGCACAAACGACTGGACCAAAGTGGAATGCGAGTTTGATATCGCCGCTGAAAACCAACTGATGGTCAACTGTCTGTTCGGCGGATGGGGTCAGGCCGCCGGTACGGCCTGGTTCGATGACATTGCTTTGGAGTTGCTGGAAGCCAAAAAAATAGAATCCAAAACATGCACATCCACGGTGCAAATCGACGCCTCACAAACCGAAGAGCCGATTTCCAAATATATCTACGGGCAGTTTATTGAACATCTGGGCCGATGCATCTATGGAGGCATCTGGGCGGAAATGCTCGAAGATCGGAAGTTTTATTACCCGATCCCAGCCCGCAGGGAAACCTGGCGGACCACCCGGGAGCAGGCGCGGGTGCTGGCTGATTCGCCCTGGAAAGTGATAGGGCCGCAGGATGCCGTGACGATGACAACCGAAAATCCTCTGTCCGGAAAGCATTGCCCCTTAATCCGTGTTGACGGGCAGTCGGCGGGGATTTATCAGGAAGAACTGGCTCTGGTCAAGGGTCGGGAATATATCGGGCGAATTGTGCTTCGAGGAGAGGCCGCTCTGAACCCCATAGAAATAAGTTTGGTCTGGGCCGAAAGAGACAGGGACCGTCAAACAGCGACTATTCAGAAGCTCTCCAAGACCTTTACCGCGTATCCATTTAAATTTCGCGCCGGAGTCGATACGGACAATGCCCGGCTTGAAATCGTCGGCTCCGGAAAAGGATCCTTTGCTGTCGGAGCCGTTTCGCTGATGCCCGCTGACAACGTCAAAGGATTCCGAAAAGACACGCTCGAACTGCTGCGCAAACTGGACAGTCCCGTCTATCGATGGCCGGGAGGCAATTTCGTCAGCGGCTATAACTGGCAGGACGGACTCGGCGACCCGGATAAACGCCCCACTCTGACCAATCCCGCCTGGACCGGCATCGAAACCAACGATGTGGGAATTCACGAATTTATTGAACTGTGCCGGCTGATCAACGCCGAGCCGATGATTGCAGTCAATACCGGTTTTGGGGATGCCTATTCGGCCGCGGCGGAGGTGGAATACTGCAATGGATCGATCGATACGCCGAACGGAAAATGGAGGGCGCAAAACGGTCAGTCCAAACCCTTCAACGTCAAATGGTGGTGTGTAGGCAACGAAATGTTCGGAAGATGGCAGCTGGGATATATGGACATCCGGCATTATGTTCTCAAGCATAACTGGATCGAAGAAAAAATGCGGCAAACAGATCCCTCCATTCGGACAATCGCCGTCGGCGACGCGGGCCACTGGTCGGAGCAGATGCTCAGCCACTGTGCCGATTCGATGGATTTAATCAGCGAACACTTTTATTGCCAGTCGCTGCCGGACCTGACCGCCCATGTTCGTCAGATCCCCAATGCCATCCGGGGCAAATGCGACGCACATCGAAAATACCGAAAGGACATTCCTGCTCTGAAAGGCAAGGATATCCGGATCGCGATGGATGAGTGGAATTACTGGTACGGCCCGCACGTTTTCGGCGAACTGGGCACCCGATATTTTCTAAAAGACGCCTTGGGCATCGCCGCCGGACTGCATGAATACTTCCGCAATACGGATATCTGCTTTATGGCAAATTACGCCCAGACAGTGAATGTAATCGGCTGCATTAAAACCACCAAAACTGACGCGATCTTCGACTCGACGGCCTACCCGCTGATGCTGTATCGAAAGGAATTCGGCTCCCTGCCGGTCAAGGTATCCGGCTGGGACGAAAACCTGGATGTAGCGGCCGCCCTGACCGAGGACAAAAAATTTCTGACTATCGGCGCGGTCAATGCAACCTGGGATACCTACCAGGTCCGTTTTGATTTAAAATCTCTGACGGCCTCGGGCAAAGCCAACGGCTGGGTCATTACCCACGAGAATCCTTTGGCCTGCAATGATCCGGGGCGGCCGGCCCTGGTGGACATCCAGCCGGCGCCTCAGGCCGATTTGAGCCGCGAGATTGCCTTCAAACCAATCAGTATAACGATTTATAAGATACCCGTTCGATAAAAGCAGAACCGATGAGGACCGCAAAAGCGCCGGGGATGGCTTTACAAACCCGGCGTTTTTCTTTATCATACAGACGGAAAAACGGCCACCCAAGTCGGGAATGTGATTGTGCCTGCAAATCTTACACCGGAATACAAAAAAGCCGACCAGCGTTTCAGAGCGGCCGCCACAGACGAGGAAAAAATGTCGGCCCTGGAGGAAATGCTTCGGGCAATCCCCAAGCACAAGGGCACCGAACACATGCAGGCCGACATCAAGCGCCGCATCAGAAAACTGAAGGAAAATCTGGAAGGAGGGGGGAAAAAAGCCGCCGCCCGCCATGTTGATATCTTTCACGTGCCCAAGGGCGGGGCCGGACAGGTCGCCCTGCTGGGAACCCCCAACTGCGGGAAAAGTGCGATTGTGGCGGCCCTGAGCAACGCTAACGTCATCGTAGCCGACTATCCGTTCGCCACAGAAAAGCCCGTCCCCGGAATGGCCAGGTTCGAGGATATCCAGATCCAGTTTGTCGACACTCCGCCCATCACAGGCGACTATTCCGCACCGGGGCAGATCAATGTCTATCGGGCGACCGACCTGATCGCCATCGTGATTGATCTTTCCGCCGATGTGCTCGAACAAATGGAAATTTGCCTGGCCTATCTGGACTCCCGTCGGCTGATCCTCGACGAAAACGCCCCAGCCGAGTCGGCCAATCCGCTGGGCCGCAAAACCTTTGTCATCGCGACAAAGGCCGACCTGGCTCCGTCGGGCACGCTGGATACCTTGCGGGAACTGACGCCTCGGCCGCTGGAGTTTCTGGAAATCTCAACCAAAACCGGCCAGGGGCTGGCGGCCCTGCTGCTGCGGATCTTCCAGATGCTCGACATTGTGCGAATCTATGCCAAAAAACCGGGGAAAGAACCGGATATGAAAGATCCGTTTACTCTCCTGCGGGGTTCTACGGTGACGGATCTGGCCTATCTGATCCATCGGGAACTGGCCGACAAACTCAAGGCCGCGAGGGCCTGGAATGCCCCCAACATACACCCCGGCCAGAATGTCCCGCGGGACCATGTCCTGGAAGACCGGGAAATCATCGAACTGCATTTTTCATAACCTGCACGGCGGCAATCGGCCAGATCAGTATTATCGGATCCAAATCTGATTAATTGAAGCCCCCGCATAGCCGATGAAAGAAAGGTAAAAAGTGAAAGGTAAAAAGGCAAAAGTGCGGAAGGAATTAATAAAGATAGAAAATTCCATAATTTTGCCTTTTGAATTTTGACTTTTGAATTTGTTTTTTAATCCGTGAAAATCCGTGTTAATCCGTGGTTAATACCAAAAAACCGTATTAATCCGTGTTAATCCGTGGTGAATTAATAAAAAGTTTGTGGTAATCCGTGGTTATTGCCCAATGAAATCTGTGGTTAAAACCTGTTCGGCTTTTTCGCTTGTTGAGTTGATGATCGTGGTGGCGATTCTCGGTATTCTGGCCGCGATTGTCTTCCCGGAGTTTCAGGGCCACACCCAGCGGGCCAAAGAGGCCGCCGCCAAGGACAATCTGCGCATCCTCCGACAGGCCATTGAACGCTATGCGGCCGAACACAACGGCGTGCCGCCCGGATATCAAAACAATGACACCGCACAGAAGCCAAATTATCTTTACGCCTTTGGGCAGCTGACATACGGCCCGGGCGCCTGTATCTCGGATCTGCCCAAAAATCCGTTTAATGGTCACAAGGCGCTTCTGGTGATCTCCGATACGGGGGCTTTTCCAACGGAGCCCACTTTGCCGACTATTTACGGCTGGATCTACAAACCCGCGACAAGAACAATCCGACTGAATTGGACAGGCACAGACAGCGAAGGCGTCAAATACTTTGATTATTGAGCGGACGGATCAGAAAGAGCCGTCGGCAGATCCGCCTCATCTTTGGGACGAAGTTTGACAAACTCGATCATCCCCTGATCGCGTTCGTCATCTGTAACCGGCAGATGGTGATTGACAAATTGGCCGTCGGCCGTGGTAACATAATTTTCAGGGAACATCAGCCAGTTCAAACTCCATTTGATTTGTCCGGGTTCGGGGATCGTGCCGCTGAAGACATCCCGACTGCTGCCGGAGATATTGTTCTGACCGATATTGAGGTCATAACTGTCCAGATTGATCTCAATGGTAATCTGTCGGCTCTTGGCGTCATATTCGACAAACCACTTGCCGGGGACGATGACTGCGGCCCCGTTATCGACCATCGGATGGGTTATCGGCTGGCCGCTGCGGACAATAAAGCGTCCGAATGTATGGACAATTTCGGGGATGCGGCCGGTGCGGTCAAATCGAAAGGCCCAGCCGTGCTCCTCATTCCACCACAAGCCGACCAGCTGAGGGGGAAACTGGCTGGTCCCTATCAAGGTTACCTGCATGTTGGGATCTGAAACGGCATGCTCCTTCTGACAGCCGGCGGCCGTCAGGACGGTTATGACAAGTCCTAAGGTCAAAAACTTTTTCCACATCGGATTGCCCTATTTTTCTGGTTCTCTGTCGGATTCAATAAACAACCGCGATTGTAAGCGTATCGTCAAAAAATACAAATAAAAAAAGCCCTCTGTGCGAAAGAGGGCTTTTTTGTAAACACGTGACAAAAAGCTGCGTTTTCTGGTTCTTGGAAAACGTTCGGCTTACTTGCGCCGCAGCAGCAGACCGCCCAGACCCAGCAGAAGCATGCTCGCTGGTTCGGGAACAACAACACGGTCGATCACATTTAGGTCAAAATCGGCCAAAATTACAGTAACGGGACCACCGAACTGGAGGTCTGCCCAGAACCATTCCTGAGGAGGAAAGGGTGTGGTAACAGGCGAGGCCAGATCCATATAATAGAAATCCCAAGGATACCCGAAATCATC
>JAKJEN010000049.1:16674-17035 GCA_022705405.1 Planctomycetota bacterium
CCGCCGGCAAATCCGCCCAGAATCGGTTCATCGTTAACTACTGTGATTCGGACAATGTCTGTCGAACCGGTTGGGGTTACAGTCAGTTTCAGGCCCGCATTAGCTAGCACTGCCATTCCAAGAACCAGTGTCAGAACTACCATCTTCTTCATTGCTGTTCTCCTTTCCGGCCTTTTTTGAGGCCGAAAAAAAACGTTCACTTTCTGCGCACGTGTGTGTGTCAACAATAAGATTAAAAATTCTGAACTCTGTTTGCGGACAAAACAGATCCGCAATAGACCTTCCCAATCCCCAAATCGAACGGAAAACTTATCTAACCGCAGAAGACCACGGATTTTCACGGATTAATACGGTTTTTTGG
>JAKJEN010000004.1:0-7588 GCA_022705405.1 Planctomycetota bacterium
TGATTAGCCCCCATTCAGCCAGTTTCTTTTGAAACTGCATCGGCTTATCATTCACCCATTGCTGAAGGGCAACCGGGGGTACTTCCCCGCCTGCTTTAAGACTAATAAGGTCGCCTATCTTTTCGGCGTATTGCCGGGAAAGCCCTTCATCCTCAAACAGCGGCAGTCGTCGCCTCCTTCCATCCGGCAGGTAAATATCGGTGTACCATTTCTTAGATTCTACCTTTTCTCCATCTTTTTTGAAGTTATGTCGGTATATTCTCACTTTGCCCTATCCTTTTCATTTAAAAAAGGTGGCCGGGTGCATAGCACTGAAAAGAGATAGAAATGTTTCAGTTCCCGGCCATATTTTTCAATCGTAATCAGTGCTATGCAGGAATGAATTTATCCGAAACCGATGCTTTCGTAAAGGACAAATAAAAAAGTTTGTCCGCGCGTTTGTCCTTTTGATATGAAAAATATGTCCTTTTCTGGAGTAATTTGGAGAAGACAGCAAAGGTCGCTTTTACGCATAAAACCGCATTTTTGACACAATAACCACGGTTTTGGAGTTAAAAGGGGAACGCGCCCGGCGAGATTCGAACTCACGACCTTCGGTTTAGGAAACCGATGCTCTATCCAGCTGAGCTACGAGCGCCAAACAGCCAGTATGCGGATAATTTCCTTCGCAGACAGCCCTTGAAGCTTGCCAATTAAAAGTCCCGATGCGGAAACGCGTAGTGAAAATCAGGTTTTGCAAGGGCCAGACCCACGTAATAAAAATTTTCTGCATTCAAAACATAATCGTTTCTTTCTGTTGTTTACAGGAAAATTTAACAGAAAACATGATTTTGTTAAGATGGATAGTTTGTAATTTTCATTTGCTTTATAGAAAATCACTCCCAGCCCGCGCCAAAATGCCCAAAGTCCTCCGTCCAGCGCCGACAGCCCGATTTAGATGCTTTATTCTATCCAATTTATCTATAAACCTTACTCTTTACTTTGTTTTCAAAAATCCAGCCAACATCCAAGGCCCGATAAAAAGCGCCGTTTTACTGGTCGGCTGAAAAATGCCGCCTTTTTCTCAATCAGAACCAGCCATGGAGTTTTTCATTAAATACGCAGCCAGGAACGTCGATATAACCTCAGATATTGCCGAGTCCGGTATGGAAATTGCGCCGGGACGGCTACTGGCGTGGTCTGGCATTGAAAATAAGGTTTTAAAACAATGGCCAAAAGCAGTAATCCATCAGGTATCGCAAGCGCAGCCCTGCCCGGTCTTTCTGCAGAGCCGGGACAGGAATCTGCCCTGCATATGAAACCCCAGCTGATTGACAATCTGGCTTACCAGATCCGCACCCTTTCCAACGCAATCATCGGCTTCAGCAATCTCTTAAGCGCAGAAGATCTAAACGATACCCAGCGCGAATATGTAAACGAAATTCTTCAGGCCGGCAAAGGGCTTTCCGGTATTGTCAATGATGTACTGGATCTTGTGCGGATTGAATCCGGAAATCTGCGTCCGGATTCTACCGAGTGCGATCTGGCCGGATTGCTTGAGAATATCCAATCCGCGATTGGACGTGCAGCGGCTCAAAAAGGGCTCGAGTTTGAGATTATCCCTTCCGGCAATCTGCCGGCGCGGATCTATACCGATCCGGTTCGGCTCAAACGATGCCTGCTGAATCTGGCGGGCAATGCCATTCAATTTACAAAACAGGGATATGTGCATATTTTGATCCGGCTTGAAATGGATCCGCCCGCCCCTTTAATTCGGTTTGATATTGTTGACACCGGCATTGGGATCGAAGCGGCTCATCTGCAAACCATTTTTGATCCTGTTCAAACAACCGGACGGATCAATTCCGGTATGCTGGCCAGCATCCACCTGGGCGTTCAAAGCTGCGGCCTTTTATCTATTACCCGCCGGATGGTTGAGTTGCTCGGGGGCCGTATCGAAGCGACCTCGCAGGTTGGAGTCGGATCGACTTTTTCCGTCCTGCTGCCGGTTGGAGTCGATTTGCGGAATCAGTCGCCGCTGGTGTATCCGCCGGGTCCGGAAATTCTGCCGGAACTGCCCGAAAGCGGCGAGGAAAAACAGTGCGTCGGGCATATCCTGCTGGTGGAAGATGAAGAATCCAATCGCACCGTGCTGACCTTGATGCTTGAAAACCTCGGTCTGGATGTTACCACCGCCTCCGGCGGCCGTCAGGCCATCAGCACCGTGCAGAAAAATTCTTTTGATGCGATTCTGATGGACATTCAACTGCCCGATTTGAGCGGTTATGAGGTCACCCGTCAGTTGCGCCAAATGGGATTGGCTACGCCGATAATCGCGCTGTCGGCCGGCGTTTTGGACGATGCCGATGATCGGCAGATCTGCGAATTGTTTAACGCGTTTTTGGCCAAGCCAGTCGATGGCCCGCAACTGACCCAGGCGCTTCAATCGTTTCTGCCGACAATCCGAAAACAATCCCCAAAAACTAGCTCTGCTGCACGGGAAACCTGATAAAAAGAATTGTTGATCTGAATAAAAATGAAGAGAAAACCGGAAACTTCTGAATCTGCGGCGCTGGGAACCCAAACAATGGTTGCCCAGTTCGGTGAATGGCTTGTCCAGCAGCAGTGGATTGGACCGGAGGATCTGCAAAAGGCCCTTCACCAGCATAAGGCCTCCGGAAAGCGGATCGGTCAGGTCCTCGTAGAGATGGGCAAACTGACCGACCTTCAGCTGGCCAAGGCCCTTGGCGCCTATTTGAATGTTGACTTTATTACAATTGAAGACTTGTCGACAATTCAGATGGATATCGCTCGAAGCATTCCGGAAAATCTTGCCAAACGGTTTTGCGTTGTGGCCCTGCGGGAAGGACCCGATGGGGTGGAAATGGCCATGGCCGATCCGTTGAATGTGATCGCCATTGACACGGTCACCTTCAAGATCAAAAAGCCCGTTAAGCCCTGCATCGCTTCTGAGCGGCAGATCCTGGCGGCCATCGAGCAGGTTTATCACGGCAGCGATCTCGATCAGCAGCGGCTTCTGGATCTGGTGGAACTGGAAGTCAGCACGGAAGAAACTGCCGAACAGATGAGCGAAACAGACCCCAATGCCGCCGACGGGACGTCCGAGGCGGATGCCGATGACGCTCCGGTTGTGCGTTTTGTGGACCTGATGCTCAGCCACGCCATCAAGAGCCGGGCCAGCGATATTCATATTGAGCCGCAGGAAAATTCGATGATCATCCGCATGCGTGTGGACGGCATCCTGACGGAAATGGTTCCGCCTCCGCGAAAGATGCAGGCGGCTGTCATCGCTCGTCTGAAAATCCTCTCCGAGATGGACATCGCCGAACGCCGGCTGCCTCAGGACGGCCGGTTTAAAATCCGCACCGGCAAAGGACGCCAGGATATCGATGTCCGCGTCAATGCCCTGCCCACGATCTACGGCGAAAAGGTCGTCATGCGAATCCTTGACAAATCCGCCGTCAACCATGACATCCATACCCTCGGACTGGATCCAAAACTCCTACAAAAGTTTAAAAATGTCCTCGGCCTTCCGCACGGGATCATTATCGTCACCGGCCCGACTGGCAGCGGAAAAAGCACTACGCTCTACTCGGCGCTTAATGCCCTCAAAGATCCGCGAAAGAACATCACCACAGTCGAAGATCCGGTCGAGTACAGGCAGGCGGGCATCAACCAGACGCAGGTCAAACCGGAAATCAATCTGGATTTTGCCCTGTGCCTGCGAGCTATCCTCCGCCAGGACCCTGACATTATCCTGATTGGAGAAATCCGCGACAAGGAAACGATGGAAATCGCCATCAAGGCCTCTCTGACCGGGCACCTGGTTTTGAGCACCTTTCACACCAATGACGCTCCCAGCGCCATCAGCCGACTGGTGTATATGGGACTGGAACCGTATCTGCTGGCCTCTTCTCTGAATTTGATTCTTGCACAGCGGCTGGTGCGGAAAATCTGTGAAAAATGCAGCCAGCCGGCGACCTTAAGCAAGGATTTGGTCCAGCGGCTGAAAATCACGCCTGAGCAGCTGGCTGCGGCCGACCTGCGACAGGGCGCCGGATGCAGTCACTGCAACGGAACCGGCTATCGGGGCCGTCTGCCGCTTTTTGAATTTTTGATTATTAATAATGACATGCGCCAGCTGATCGCCACCGGAGCGCGTGAAATGGAAATTCGCGCCTTGTCCCGCAAGCAGGGATACGGCGATCTGATGGAATGCGGAGTCCAGCGCATGCTCGAAGGAAAAACCACGCCGGAAGAAGTTTTGCGCGTGACCTTCTCGGAAGATGTGGACTGCCAGGACCAAACGCCCTGATTAAAATTTTCTCATCTATTCTCAGCGACAGCGCCAGTTGGCCTGACCAGGACTCTTTTTCTGCCGATACGCTCGCAGCCATTTCATAACTTTTATATAAAGCCAGTCAGCCACAAGCACAACGATGACATATCCGGCGACTCCCAGAAAGGTTGCGGAGATCCGCCAATCGGGCCAGATAATAAATGAAGACCATTTTGCAAACCAGGGTCGAGTATGGGCCAGCAGGCCCATCGCCCCGACCACGCCCAGCAGAAGCAGGGGAACCCGCAGCCGCATTAAGAAAGCCAGCCGATCGTCGCTGACATTGGAGGGGCTTAACTGCCCGGAAGGCCGCAGAGGAAGACCGCCCAATACGAATTGATCCGCCAAAGGACTTCTCCGCTGAGGGGTCATCTGTTTTTGTAGAATCTGGCTCTGTTTCATATATCCCCCGAAATACAGGACAGAAATCACACCCACTGATCTGCTTTGTATTATACCCGATTCTCAGATGAAAAGCAAGAAAAAACGAGGTTTGACGAATAGTTATCGCAGCGGGTTATCGGACGTTTTGTGTGTCCTTGAAACCCTCCAAAAAAATTTTTCTTGTACCGGACTTTTGGATCTGTCAACGATCAGGTTGAGGACGCTTAGATTCGCCCTCCGCAGGAGCGCAGAGCCTGTTTTTATCAGAATCAGTACTTTTCTGGAAAGACCCAAAAACAAACCGCACATTTTATGCAAAACCTGTCCTGAAAAATCGCCGAACAAAAACTGGAATTATAGGAAATGCTTTGGAGTATCATAAATGCAGGTGTTTGAATTTGTAGCATGGGATACATCGGGACACTGTCACGAGGGAATCCGACAGGCCAAATCCAGGCAGGAGCTGCTCGGCTCTTTGCGCCAGGAGAACCTCACGCCGGTTTCAATAACCGAAGTGCAATCGGCGAACGCAGAGGAAAAGGCCAAAACCGCTCATGTTCGATATCGCCGCGTTCGCTCGGAACAACTGGCCACATTCTGCTGGCAGCTGGCCACCATGATCGAAGGCGGGCTGTCCATCACTTCCGCCATTCAGACAATCGCCGAGGATATCACCAATCCGTATTTTGAATTTATCCTCAAGGATATCTCCTCCAAACTCGAAAGCGGCGAAACTTTTTCCGACAGCATCAAGGCCTATCCGAAGGTCTTTAATAATCTGGCCTGTTCCATGGCCATGGCCGGAGAGACCGGCGGCTCGCTGATCACCTCGCTGCGCCGGTTGGCCGAATATTACCAGGAACGCGATAAACTGATCCGAAAAGTGCGCGGCGCAATGGCCTATCCCGCTTTTGTGGTGGCCTTTATTGTGGTTATCGTAATTGTTTTGATGACGATGATTGTTCCCCGCTTTCAGCTGATGTTTGACACCTTTAAAGGGGAATTGCCCGCCTTTACCCGGGCGTTCATGGCCGTTTATCACGGACTGGTCAACAACATCGTTTATATCATAATCGGCCTGGCGGTCCTTGTCATAGGATCGGTGTTTGCGGCTAAAACCGAGCCGGGCCATGCATTGCTGTGCCGTCTTGAACTGAACTTTCCGCTTATCGGACGCATCAAGCGAATGGCCTTTATCTGCATGTTCTGTCGAACCCTGGCCACCCTGGTGGCGGCCGGAGTTACCGTTATGGATTCCTTCCTGATCCTGGCGGATATGAACTCCAATGATCTCCTGCGCAACGGCGTCCTTCAGGCCCGCCAGAAAATGACCGAAGGAACATCCATGGCCGAAAGTCTGGCCGGATGCGGACTGTTTCCCGGCGTGGCCATCAAGATGACCCTGATCGGTGAGCAATCCGGTTCGCTGGTGCCGGTTCTTGAAAAGACCGGCGAGTTCTACGCCCGAAAAGTCGATGAACTCGTTTCGGCAATGCTTGGGCTGCTGGAGCCGATTCTGATCGTGACCGTCGGCGCTATTGTGCTGGTGGTATTGCTGGCGATGTATCTGCCGATCTTCTCCATGTCCGTCTAAAGGCCGGACTCGGAAAACAGGCGAAAACCCGCTTCAAAACGGTTCTTTGTAAAGGAAAGTAAAATGGGATCTCGAATCGGATTTCGAGATTTAACTTGTCAGTAAAAAATGTACATTTTTTTAGGAGAAAGAAAAATGACAGGCAAAAAAGGATTTACATTGATCGAACTGATGGTCGTGATTCTGATCGTCGGTATTTTGGCGGCCGCATCGATTCCTCTGATGCGGGGCCGCATTGATTCGGCCAAGTGGGCCGAGGCCAATGCCACCGCCGGCACCATCAAGTCTGCTGTTCGCGTGTATTACGCCGAGCACGGAACCGCAATCACCGGATCTCTCGGCGTAGCCGCCACGCAGACGGCGCTGGGCTTTACCGCCGGCGACCTGACCGGCACTTATTTTGTGCCCGGCGACTACAACATTGTCAGCGTCGATGCCAATGGGAACGCCCGGATTACCGTCACCGGCAGTCAGGCCAATGCCCCCAGCGGCTCCAAGACCCTGGCTGTGGACGGTACCTGGCAGTAAGTTGTTTCAAAACGCAGAACGTTTGGAATGGAGAGGGCTGAGACCTTCTCCGTTCCTTCTGTTCTAAATGGCCCTCTGGGGCCGGGGAGTTGCTGTTATGTCAGAAATCAGCCAAAAACAGGGTCGCCCAAGAATCAGTTCGCCGATACAGGCGGGCCGATCTCGAGCGGCCTCCGGCGTAACCCTTGTAGAGCTGGTCGTTTCCACCCTGGTTCTGGCGGTGGCGTCTGTCGGAGCGCTGACCTATCAGTTTCATGCCGTCAAACGGGCCAAGGCCGCACAGTCTGAAATCACCGCCACACAACTGGCGCAACTGATCCTGGAGGACTGGAAAAGCAACGGCGGAAGCGAATTTTATGACCCGATCGGGGCCAAAATGGGCCTGCAAAGCGCCGGGGCGGAAAAATACTATAAAACCACTCTCAACCAGTTCCCCATGCGAATTCAACTGCAGCATAGCGATGTGAGTAATGATGAGGCCGCCGGCGTTACGCTTCGGGAAATACAGGTCACCGTTTCCTGGCGACGCGATTACCGCGATCAGAACCCCGACGCCGCCGATCCGGCCTTTACGGCAACTACTTATGTCCGGCGGGATCAATCCGGCGGATAACCTGAGGTCTGGATATGAACAGGAAATCATTCCTTCCCAAAATATACGGATTCACGCTCATTGAGATGATGATCGTGGTAGCGATTCTGGCCATACCTCTGGTGGCAGTGGGCATTTTGGCCGCCGGCGG
>JAKJEN010000004.1:7643-23793 GCA_022705405.1 Planctomycetota bacterium
CTTTGGAACTGTTTCCCGCCAGTCCAACCGCAATAATTACAAAGTCTATACGATCAAAAATGGCGTTTATGCAGAGGCCCAGCCGCCGCCAAAACAGGAAATCGCCTCCGGGCAAGCTGTAGAATTTCGGTACTGGCAGGACCCCTTTGACCCGGAACATCCGGGAGAGAATGCACTGGACATATCCAATACCGGAACACACTACGCCCTCTTTTATCTGGATGGATCGGAACTGAAGGTTGACTACGGTACGGTCGACGGCGACGTCGCCGGGATAGTCGGCAGCTCTCGAAGCGCCGCCCGTATTCTTCGAACTGTAACCCTGACGCGTTTTGTGGATTTAAGCAAAACTACGGATTTATTCAGTCATTCGATTATTGGAGGGGCAGGTCAGGGGTCTGTGCGGCTGAATCTGACGCTGGCCGATGAAGAAGGGGAACAAGTCGAGGTCAAAACGTCTGTTCTGCTTCGAATGAGCTGGCCTCGATGAGAATTGAAAAGAAAATAATGATCGAACGCAAAGCACAATCCAGTCGAGCCGGCAGCGCCCTGGCGCTGGCGATGATCTTGATCCTGATCTTGTCTCTGATCGGCCTGAGCATGCTCACCGCCGCCGAGGATGTGCAGATGCATACCGTCCGAATCAAGCGAGAAACAGCCGCCTCGGCCGCCGCCGAGGCCGCCTACGAACGCGCTGTTTTCTGGATGAGTCAGCAGCCCGATCTTTTTCTGGCGCTGGACCAGGCGACGCCGCAGGGAACGGTGACATTTCCCGACAGCCATGGATCTTATCAGATCCGCTTTGCCGCCTTCGCCGATTATCGCCCCGTCTTTCGGGTTACCGCCCAGGGGCAATCCGGGATTTATATAAAAAATCTGGATGTGTATCTGGTTCAGGCGATTACCGGATGGGAAATGGGAATGTGTCGGGTTCCTTCCGGCCCTTCGACCACGACGGAGGTCTTTTTTGCCGATAATGAAATTATCGCCATGCCGATCCATATTAATTCCTACCAAGAAGTGGACGATGAGACCCCGGACATTCATGTGCAGGGTGATCCGGTGTTTCTGGGTCCGATTTCTATGAGCGAGTCGCGGTACTCCGCTTCAGGCAAGGACAAGTACGCAAAAATCATTAATGTTTTTGACAGCGGAATTTATTTCAATCAGCCCCGAAGCCGCATCAGCGACGAGGATACCATCAAGCTCAAATTTGACTGGTTTCGCAAAACACTCCTTGAGCAGAAGCCGTCCCTGATTTTTACTCCCGTTAAGGATAACGGGGTTGTCAACGGCCAGCCGGCTGTTCAGATTGAGTTTTTTACAGGCGTAAACGGCCGAGGATATCTGCGCATCACGGAAGACTGCACAGTTCGCGGCTATCAGCGAAATACATCCAACAGCGATACCTGGGATTATAAGATCAAACCCGGATCCGGCGGAACCCAGTATGAAAAATATCCGATCTATGGATACCACTACATTCCGCTGCAAGCCGAGGCGTCCGGAAAACAGACGATCCTCCCTATAGAGGATACTTATGTGACTCCCAAATACGGCTCTTTTTCCGGAACTCCCGGCGGCCAGATCTTTGTGGACGGACATGTAATCCTCGGAAGCGCGCCGGATGACGGTTCCATCTCCGCCAAAGGATGGCTTAATACCGTTCAGGGCCGCATCACCATCGTCGCCACCGGCAACATCTGGCTGACCCATTCCCTCCAGGTTTCCGACAGGGATGATTCCGGCCAGACATATCCGCGCGGGGCCGACGGCCTGCCGCATAAAGAAAATCCCAATTCATTGGGGCTGGTGGCCGGCGGAGTGGTTAAGATCGTCGATCCGGGCCTGGTCGAGACGCTCGGGGCGCCGCAGCCGATTACCGGTTTGGTCTATCAACCCGTCGGGATCCTGGATACAGGTTATGCGAGCGGCTCTTTTCATCGGCATCTTCCAGATCCCATGATCGTAGAGGCCGCCATCACCGCCTGCGGGGGCGGTTGGGGAGCCGAAAATGTAGAGCGATCCGGATATGGAGGACGCAAAGAATTGACGCCCAAAACCGATGATCTGATCGTACGAGGTCTGCTGGCCGAATCCATCCGCGGCGTGGTCGGGGTTATCGGCTCGGATGGATTTGTCAAAAAATATTATCTCGACGAACGGCTGACGCGCGGCATTGTGCCGGGCAATCTCTGGTTCAAGGGGAAATATATCCCTATCCCCGGCGGCTGGAATGAATCGAGAGAACGACAATGAAGATCGCAGCAAATAAAAAAATAAGACGGAAAAACCGCGGCTCAGCGCTGTTTCTGGCAGTGCTGCTGATACTGATGCTTTCTATTTTCTCTCTGGGCGTCTTAAAAAGCGCCGAAGGCGCCCACCTCAAGGCCGTGGAGCGAAAACATCAGATGGCCGCCCTCTCGGCGGCAGAGGCCGCTTATGAACAGGCCGTCTTCAAGATGAGCCAGCAGTCCGATATGCTTTGGGCGCTGCTTTCTGACTCTTTTGAAGAGACGCTTGTTTTTACCGCCAGTCAAAGTACCTATAAGGTCACCCTTGCTTCTTTTGTGCGTTCCAAACCGGTCTTTAAGGTTACCGCAACCGGCAGTTCCGGAACTTTCCATAAGACCATCCAGACCTATGTTGTGCAAGCGGTCAACGGCTGGGCCATGGGGCGCTGCAAGGTTCCGATGGGAGCCAACTCCATGGGCGATGTCAGTTTTTCAACCGGCGAAATTATCGATATGCCCATCGAAATCAATAAAGAAAATGATTCCCCGGACGTTCGGGATATCAAGATCAGCGGCAGCCCGCAGTTTATCCAGCAAGTGAGCATGGGCGAGTCGCGCAAAACCTCCGGCGGAACCGATAAATACAAAGATGTCATCAATTGTTTTAAAGGGGGGATTCTATTCGATCAGCCCTCTGTCCGGGTAACGGATGAAGCGGCTGTGGATGTCAAGATCCAGCGTTTTAAGGATAACACAGCGTTAAACTATCGGTTTACCCCTGTCGCCGGCGCCCCGCTTACCAATCCGCAGCCGGCAGTCCACCTTGAATTTTTCGTGCAGAATGGAAAAGGAAAAATTCGCATTACCAACAACTGTACGGTGCGCGGATTCATGCAAAATTCCGATTCCAGAACATATGATTTTGCGGTCAAACCCGGAACCGGCGGCTCTCAATTTCAACGCTACTTGATCTATTCTTATCATGTCCGCAGCAGCGACGCCGATACCAACGGCGATCGATTCACGACGGAACTGGAGAATACCTATGTTTCCCAGGATTTCGGCGGCTATTCCTCTCGGCCCGGCGGACAGATCTTTGTGGACGGCAATGTCATTATCGGAAGCGGCCAAACCCTCAGCGCTATGACCAATGTGGTACAGGGCCAAATTACAGTCGTCGCCACCGGAAATATTTGGATTGCCAACAACCTTATCTTATCGGACCAGGACAATCAGGGGCACAATTATCCTCGTCAGGCCAACGGAATGCCCAGTCTGAATAACCCCAATGTTATCGGACTGGTCGCCAAAGGAGTCATCAAAGTCGTCGATCCGGGGATGAATCAGTACACTTACGTCGATTCTTCGCCGAAACAACCTACCGGATACGTCTATGTCCCGATCGGAAGGTCGGATACGCCTGTCGATGAAAATAATACGGCGCGGAATCTGCCCAACCCAACGGTTGTGGAGGCCTCCGTGACGGTCGGCGGCGGCGGATGGGGAGCCGAAAATGTGAAACGAGGCAGTTACGGCGGAAGAAAAGAAACCAGTAAAACACAGGATGACCTGATCTTGCGAGGCAATATAACCGAAGTAGTGCGAGGCGTTGTAGGGTTGATCGGAGAAGACGGCTATTTAAAAACCTACTTCTGGGACCCCCGTCTTCAGACAGGCATTCTGCCGGGAAATATCTGGCTCAAAGGGAAATTTGTGCCGGTCCCGGGCGGATGGAGCGAAACTCAGTATGTGCAGGGACAATAAACAGGCGGGATTATGACGACTCTGAAAGAACGATATCAAAATCTGCTTGGACGGCTGGAAATGAACGCCCTTGAATGGGTTGGGCTGGACATCGGATCTTCTTCGGTTAAGATGGTCCGGGGGGCCTGGCACGGGAAACGGTTTGTGGCTGCCGGCGCCGCTCAGTTTGAAATCAGCGACGGCTCTTCCGCAGATCCGCAAAAGCAAGAGGAGCTTATCGTGGCAATTCGCCATTGCCTGCAAAAAGCGAATTTAAAAACCCCCTATGCGGTATGCGCCCACGGCGGCCCGGAGGTTCTCACCCGTCATTACCGATTTCCGCCGATTCCCGAAGAAACGCTGGAACAGGCCATCAGTCTGGAAGCCCAGCAAATGAGCCCGTTTGAGGTTGGGCAAAGCATTGTGGCCTTTCAGTCTATCTCCTCGGCCGGCGGCTCCGCTGTCAACGGACGCCAGGGCGTTCTTGTGGTTGCTCTGGAGGAGGCCATTGAACGCAAAAATGAATGGGTCAAGGCCGCCGGCGGAAAAGTCCTGCTCATGGATGTGGAAGGACTGGCTGCGATGAACTGCCTGACCTGCTGTCTTCCTGAGTCGCTTGACGGAGCGGTCGCTCTGGTGCAGGTCGGAAATCGATTTACTACGGTCGCTATCCTCGGCGAAAACGGAATCCCGTTTATCCGCGATCTGACGTATGCAGGCAAAAATATTATGATCTCTTTGCAGCAGCAGACCGGCTTAGCCGAACGCGAAATCCGCACCGCCCTGTTCGGAGCGGACCAGACCGGCGAGTCGATTTCGCCGTCTCTTTTGGCGGCCCTTAAAAATGCCTCTACTCGAAGTATCGCCGATATCAACGATACTCTGCGTTATTATCTGACCCAAAACTCCGGCAGCCAGTTGAGACGAATCTTTCTGACCGGCGGCTGGGCTCTCAGCGGGCCGTTTGTTGAACTGATTGCTCAGGCGCTCTCTGTCCAGGTGGAGGCCTTCAATCCCTTCCGAACGCTGGCGATTCAGGCTCCGCCCGCCCAGGAAACCCTGATGAAACTTTCCGGACCAGCTCTGACGGTGGCCGCCGGATTAGCGATGAGGACTTTGTCATGAACTTTAAAATCGATCTGCTGCACGGCAAAGGGTTGCCCCAGAAAAGTCGGCCGGGAATCATCGCTTTGGCGGTCGTTCCGTTTCTGATCCCTGTGCTGGTCACCGGCTTTCTGTCTGCACGGTGGTACCAAGGCAGCACGCTCATTGCCGCCGAGCGGACCGTCCAGATCCAGAATCAGCAGCACATCGACCTGAATGCCTCGGCTCTTCAGGAGTATGAAGCCATTCAGCAGGACATTCTCCATGCCCGGCATAAGATTAAAAACATCAGCGATGCCCTGGCCTATGAAATGCCCGTTTCTCCGATCCTGCTCGAACTGGTTCAATCGCTTCCGCCGACTGTTACCCTGCAGAAGCTGGATTTGGACTATCAGCCCCTCCGCCAGAAAGTGGTGGATCCCCAGAACAATCAGGTTGTCTTCGTACGGACGATTCAAAGGACCCTTCGGCTGACTCTGGCCGGCCCCAATCAGATCGACACCGATCAGGCCGTTGACGGCTATATTCAGGCCCTTCGATCAGCCCCGTTTCTTTCTCGAACAGCCAAAGAAATCAAGATTACCTCCCGGCAGGAAACGGAAACCGATAAGCAGATTTTGATTTTGTATGAAATTCGATGCCCATTAATAGATCAGAAATAAAGATTCGGAACCTATGATCTTCAAAACAAAAAAATATTGGATTGTCGTGGCTCTGGTTTGGGGCCCCTGGCTGGTTTTGTGCGCATTGGGCTATTTCTTTGTTCTGCAGCCTCAGGCGCATCTGTACAACGCTATTCACCAGGAACTGTCAGTCAGCAACGATCGGGTCAGCGTGGCGCGAATGGCCGCTCTCCAGGACACGCGAGATCGGCAAAGCCAACTCCTGAGCGAACTCCAAGCGCGTATTGGAGAATTCCTGGCCGCTCCGGCTCAACAGGACCGAGTCCTCTTCGAAATCAGCCGCATGGCCAACGCCTATGGGCTGGCCGATTATGCAGGCAAAAGCCGCCAGGATCCCTGGGGCGCTGAGGAAGACGAACAGGTCAAAATCCAGCGAATGTGGCTGACGGTCACCTTTGAGGCCCCCTTTCAGCAGTTTGCCGCCTTTATCAATGATATGGAACGCAATATCCCCGCCGTATTTGTGGAAAGCGCCGGGATCGAACGTTCCCGTGAAAATCCAAAACAGCATCGAGCCCAGCTGCTGGTCGCGTTTTTTACTCAGCCCGATAAAAAAACATCGTCACAAACCGCATCGGCCCCTGCCCGTATGGAAGGATCCTCCTCATGAAAACACTGGCGATCGCCAATCAGAAAGGCGGCTGCGGAAAAACCACCACAGCCGTTAACCTGGCCGCGGCCCTGGCTCAGCAGGGACATCGAACCCTGCTGATTGATCTGGACCCTCAGGGACACGCCACCCTCGGATTCGGGCTTCAGCCCGATACCCTCGAACAGACCATCTATGACGTCATCGTCAACCCCCAGGTCCTGCTGGGCCGGATCCTGCACAATACGCAGATCCCAACGCTGCAAGTGGCCCCCAGCAATGTCCTGCTGTCCGGAGCCGAGTCGCAACTGCTGCGGATGTACGATCGAGAGCATATCCTGCGCGAGCGGCTGGCTGAGGTTGCCTCTCAATTTGATTACTGTATCATCGACTGTTCGCCTTCTCTCAGTCTTTTGACGCTTAACGCCTTGGTCGCTGCCGTTGGCCTGATTGTCCCCGTCCAGACTCAGTATTATGCCCTCGAAGGGCTTCGACAGGTCATGGAAACCGTCGAGGTCATCCGCGAGCGGTTCAATCCGTCCCTGCAAGTGCGCGGCATCCTCCTGACGCTGGTGGAACGGCGAACCCTGCTGGCCCGACAGATCGAGGAGCAAATGCGGGATTATTTTGGGTCGCTGGTCTTTCAAACCGTCATTCACCGCAGCGTACGACTGGCCGAGGCCCCCAGCGCCGGTCAATCTGTGATGACCTACGCCCCCATCAGTCTTGGGGCCTTTGAATATCAATCTTTAGTCAATGAGTTAACCAATGAAGACAAAAACAGGACTGCACAAGAGAGTTGCGTTTATATTTGACGGATCCCCGGCCGCTCCCCAGCCGGCGGAAACCATCCCGACCCCAGTCGAGACGCCGGGAGAAACCTCTCCTCAAAGCGCGTCATCTTCTGTCGGCGGATCGGCGGCGGCTAAAAATACCGCAGCAAAATCCCACGCCAAAAGCGGAACCCGCCAGGTAAAAACCGCGGGCAAGCAGATCAAAAAGGATCCGAAACAGGCCAAAATGCTGGCTCTTATCGGAGTTCTTTCCGTGGTTTTAGTCGCCGTTCTATTCTTTGTGCTCAGTAGCCCGGTTTCTACGCCGTCCAAAACCGCCGCCGCAGCCCAGTCGGCTGAACCGCAAGCCCCGTCTGCCGGAACGCCGGGCTGGACAAGACCCGAACCCTGGCCTAAACAGATCCGCGATCCAATGACTGTTGGAGCTTTTTCGCAAACCAACGAAGGATCGCAGTCAGAGTGCATTGTCCGGGGAATCGTTTACAGCCAGACTCGTCCCTCTGCCATCATTGGAAATCAGATTGTCCTGGTTGGAGACACCATCAACGGCATGACGGTTATCGATATCGGGAGAGACTCTGTCGTCTTAGAAAGGGATGGACAGCGATGGACCCAGCAGGTCCAGCAATAAATAAAATATTGTATAAGTTTGGGAAAGACAGAAAGGATTATACAATGGAAAAGACAAGGGTAATTCAACTCGGCCTGCTTTTGCTTTTGGCCTGGACAGCAGCCGGCCTGGCTGAGGATCCTGCCGAAGAGCAAAACCCGGCGGCGTTGGGAAATGCGCCAACAATTGATCCTGCATTTGCGGCTGCATCGGCTGTCCGCCGCGCTGAACTGCTCAGCCCCGTTCAGCAGCGAATGCGCCAGACGGTCAGCGTGGATTTTCGCAACACTCCCATTGATGATGTGCTCCGCATCCTGGCCAAACAGGCCAATGTCGATATCATCAAAAGCCCCAAGGTTGAAGGAAACGTCACCGCCACACTGAACGATGTTCCGCTGGTAGAGGCCCTCACCAACATCCTGGAGGCCCACGGCTTCAGTTATATCGCCTCTGAAAACATGATACGCGTAATGCCTGCGGCGGATGTTGTCGATGTCCGCGAGAAAATGGTCAGCCGCGTCTATCGAATCACCTATGCCGATGTCAAGGAACTGGAAATGGCTCTTCGCAAGTTTATCTCCGAGCAGGGCTCCATCTCCGCCAATCCCGGCACCAGCAATATCATCGTCACCGATGTCGAAAGCAAGATCAAGGCCATCGACACCTTCATCGAGGAAATTGATCGCATTACCCCTCAGATTCTGGTCGACGCTAAAGTCTATGATATTTCCTCAAAGGCCAGCATGGATCTGGGCGTTGAATGGCAGATGGGAACCAATACCCTGTACGCCCTGGACTCTGAATCCTACAGCAACGGCGCCCCCCTGACCGGAATGATCGGAAATATGGTCGAGGGAACCGTCACCAATCCGGGCATCGCCGGCGCTTTTTCCGGCAATGTCGGGAAAACCTCCAGCACCGACGCCCTCTTTCGATTTGGCATTCTCAATGACCACGTGCGGCTGGATGCGGCCATCCGCGCCAAGGAAGAAGATATCCGAGCCAAACTGCTGGCCAATCCCCGCATCCTGGTTTTGGACAATATTCAGGCCGAAATAAAGATCGTCGAGGAAATCCCCTTCCAGGAACTGACTGAAAGCAGCGGCGGCGGATCGATCGGAACCACTGCGTTTCGGGAGGTCGGCATCGAGCTGCGCGTCACGCCTCATCTGACCCGCGACGGACTTATTCGCCTTCTGCTCAATCCCAAATTCAGCGTGCGAACCGGCGATGTCGTCATCGCAGGCATTAACAACACCAGCCCGCAGCCCATCGTAGCGACCCGAGAAACCACTACCACCGCGCTGATCAAAGACGGCCAGACCGTCGTCATCGGCGGGCTCAAAAAACAGGACGTCTCCCAGCAAATCAACAAAATTCCGCTGCTGGGGGATCTGCCGATCCTGGGCTTTTTATTCAAATCCGAAGGCGAAACCACGATCAACAGCGAACTGGTGATCTTTATTACCCCCTCGCTGGTGAAAGACCCTGTCCTGACCGATGAGGAAAAAACCCATCTGGCCAATACAGTTTTTGTCTCGCCGCGGGTTCCGGAGCCCTGGCTCAAATCCAAAACCCAGACCGACAGCCAGACGGATTAACCCTCCGGTTCTGAATTGCAATGGGCTGCCGGAAAAGATCTCCGGCGGCCCTTTTTTATGCGCTGCCGGCGGCCTTTACCGTCGGCATCAGAGCTTGACAAGATCAGATCGGCTTGCGGAACTTGCTGACGATGATGCGGTCAAAGCCCGACCTGAGGGTCAGTTGCGGGTCAAAAAAGAACCTCTCGACCGTGCTCATCCGCGTCTGCGGAGAGGTATCCTCCGGCAGCATCTGAAACAGAAGTACCGGTATAATCCGCAACAACGTACTGAATAGAAAGATGCTGTGCAGTTGGCTGCGGCTAAATGCCGGAAGGGAAGGGCCGATCCATCCTCCCAGCGTCGTTCCTAAAAAGATGAAGATCGACGAGATAAAGTTCAGGTATGACAGACCGCTTAGACGACTGGGGCGGGGGAGCATGTTGATTGAATAGTTAAAACTGGTCAGCGTCAGGCCGCCCCAGGTCAGTCCGGCCAGCACCTGCACGCCCATCAGAATCCAGTAATGGTCGGTGACGATCCACACCAGCGGAAGCCCCAGTACCACAGTGACCTGAAGGCGCATCGGCCGCACATATCCGATCCGATCGCAAATCCGCCCCCACAACGGCATCGACAGCAAGGTGATCAGCGTCGGCATCTGGTTAAGGCAGGTGTAGCGTATATATGATAACTTCATCTCATTGAGCATGTACAGCGTAAAAAACGGCGAACTGAAGTTGGCCGCCAGGTGGATCAGCGAATAAGCCACCACAAAGTTGCCGAATGAACTGGTAAATAATTGCTGGCAAAAATCGCCGAACCGGCCCGGCTGCATGGCCTCAAAGACCAGCGTTTGCGGCTGGTAATGTTTGAAAAACAACAATCCTCCTCCGGTGCGAGCCAGTCCGCCGATAGTCCACACGCAGGCGAAGATCAGCAGAACTTTGCCGGGAAACGAATCCAGCAGGTATCCGGCCAGTACCGAGGTAGTCAGCTGCGAGAGCGTCAGGAGCCGGTTGCGATTACCGAAGTACTTGCCGCGGCGGCGGCGCGGAACGATGTGCCCCATCCAGTCGGCCCAGATCCCGGCGCCAAAGCCCATCGCCGCTGCACAGACGCTCATAACAGCCATAGCCGACCAAACCGACAGAGGCGAACGAAACCAGATCACCATTGCCAGCGGCAGAAAACTCAGGCCGTGCAGACAGGTACTCCAGACCATCACGGGTTTGTACTGCTTGGGATTGTGAACCCAGTGGGGCACGCGCAGCTGGATCAGACCGGTCATCAGCGCAGGCAGCCCGGCGCCGACGCCAACCTCCAACTTGGTCGCTCCAAGGGCATTGAGAAAGGGGACATAAAAGGTCTGCTGAAGCCCAATGGCAATCATCGCCAAAAGACCCTCTATAACCGACAGCCGCATGGTTTGCAGACGCTGCAGACGGTCCAGCCGTTTATTGTTTAAGACGTCCTCGCCCATTTTTTATCTTCACAAATAAAGCCCACTCTTATATCACAAAAGCGGAAAAATACAAGCAGTTTCAGGCAGGCGCGAGGGACTTTAGAAAAGGAAAAAAAGAATGGCTTGTCGATCTTAATTATAGTATAATTCCAGCCAAATCCGAAATGACATTTCGTGAAAGGAGCCGCGATGATGAAGGTTCAATCCGTATCGACGGTGTTTGACTGTCTTGACGATCCTCGCATTCATGAAGACCGTCTCAACAAAATTCTGGCTGACCTGGAAGGGGCCGGACGCAAGATTCTCAAAATCGACACGCTGATTGCCCCGCAAACCCGAAACGGGCCGGTGCTGGCGTCCTTGATTGTGTACATGGAAGGCGCCTGAGATTCATCGCGGAGCTTGCCGCAGGATCACTCCTCCCATCGGCCCAGGGCAACCGGATTGCACAGTCGTGTTTTTTGGTTGGCCACGCGGCCGCAATTTTTGCAGACGAATTGCGGATCACTGACCAGCCCCCGATACTCTTCGGGATGACGCTGGTGCATTCCCTGAGCAATCAGTTTGCACAGGTGATCGATATGTTGTGTCTTTGATTGACATGAACCCATCGGAAATCTCCTGAATAAAAGCCGTCTAAAGATTTACTGTTTTGGCACGGCATTTTCCGCACTTTTTTTCTCGCTCGAGGTTGCCAGAGGCAGGACCGTCGCCTTATCGATCTTAAACGCTCCGATCACCTTGACCAGATTGAGAAAATCGGTGGGGTTGCCGCTGCCTCGCGCCAGGGTGATATGCCCGGCTCCGTATCCCTGCGGCGAGCGAGTGGCGTCCAGCCCTACCCAGACCCCGCCGATATACGCTTCGGTCCAGGCATGGCCGCCGAAAACATTTTTCTGTCCGGCCAGGTTTTCAGTATAAACCAGCCCGCTGACAACGCGTGCGGGAATTCCGGCGGCTCGGCACAGAGCGGCCGTCAGAACCGCATGTTCGCTGCAATCGCCCTGTCGGCTTTCGGCAACCTGCAGAGCCGACGCATAGCCAATCGAAAAGTCCCGTGTCTTGATGTAGCCCTTGACGAAGGCCTCAATCTGCTTGACGGCCTTGCCTGCGTCAGTCGCATTGCCCACGGCCGCACGGGCCAGTTCCTGGATCTTCGGATCGTCGCTTTGCAGGTACTCCGTCGGCCGCAGCGCATCGAGGATGTTGGGATCGGTTCCGGTATAAGGAAACGGAACCTCGGCCGGTGGGACAACCGGACGGACGGTCAGGAGAATGCGGTTTTCCGCAGGCCGCTGAATCGTCTGATTGTCATCCGGCGGGATATAAAATTTGTCGGAAGTCAAAACGGCCAGATCATAGGTAATGGCTGCCACAGTGTCCAGCGGAGGAAGAGAAATCGGGCAGGTAATCGTCATCAGAGAAAGAAAATCAAAGATATCCTCCGGCCGCAGCGCCAGTTCCCGATCGCAGGCAAGCAGTTCGAGCGTTTTGTCTCCGAAAGGAACCAGAATTTTCAGCGGTTCCAGATCCGAATCGCAGTAGTTGATTGTGGTAATCGTCTGCACCTGATTTTGAAAAGGAATCGGTATCCGCATGGCGGTTGTGGTTTCAAGGGCCTGCACCTTTTGACCAAGCAGATCAATTTCTTTCATCGGGCCGCCCTTGACCGTCATGGAAATAATGCCTCCGGTCGTCTCCAGCATGTCCGGCCGGAAGGCAACGGCCTCAAACTCCACGCCGGTGGTCAATCCTTTGGCCTCCTGCAGGAGGCGCAGCCCTTCATTCATAAGAGCGCCGGCCGGGTACATCCCCTGCATTGTCTGGCTGGTCTTGCCCAGTTCGAGCGTAATGTCCATTTTGCCGTCCGGGCTGATAACTCCGCTTCGCTTCTGCGGTCCGCCGCCGGTATCCTGAATCATTTCAAAGCCCAGAGGTTTGCCGTCTTTGGTTTCCAGCGCGGTTTCCTTGGTGTACATCCGGGTCTCTTGCGGTCCTCGATAGACAGTAAAGATCATTTCCTCAGTAGAGATAACTCTATCGCCGGCGACGGTTCGGGTGCGGATGGAATGGCCTACTTTTTTGCCGTCAAGAAAAATCGCCATATATCGGGGCTCTTGAGACTGATCTTTTTCTATGCCGGCGGATGCGGTTTTATCGGATGCGCTCAAAGGCACAGAAAACAACAAAATTCCAATCCAAAAAAAACGGCTGATTATCCGTTTATTCATGGCGTATCCTTTCGCTTATCCGGAAAATGCAATCGATCCGGCCGTCAATTTACGCGCTCTTGCAATTGTGCCCTTGGAGGGATAGCCCGAATGGCGGCGGAACCGAACATTAAAGTCAGCATATTGAAAAACCCGATGACAAACCAGACCGTCAAAGAAGACGTCGGGACTATTTCTATAGAGTTCATGGTTTTACCCTTTATGAGATCTCGGCTTATTTTGTCGAAGCCCATTGTAGCCGGCGCCGCCTGGAAAAGCAATCGGCATTCGAGTGCGCCGTATTGATTTTTATAACCCCTCTGATAGAATACGGATAAAGAAAAGGTTTTATTCTCAAATGATGACTTTGACTCAACTGATAGCGCAGGTCGGCTCCCCGGCGATGCCCTTGCGGGTCTGCTGTGATTCGCGAATGGTACAGCCGGGCGATATTTTTGTCGCTGTGGCAGGAAGCAAATCCGACGGACACGACTTTATCGGACAGGCCGTTCGGCAAGGCGCTCGTTATATTGTGTGTCAAAAACCCGTACCGGCAGGCGAAGGGGCGCAGCAGATCCTGGTTCAGGACACAGCGGTTGCTCTTGGGCAATTGGCGCAGGCCGCATACGGCTATCCAAACAGTCAATTGACCAATCTGGCCGTCACCGGCACAAACGGAAAAACCACCACGGCCTATCTGGTGCGCTCTGTACTGAATACTGCCTCCCAGCGCTGCGGTCTGATCGGAACGATCCAGTATGATATGGGAGATCAGATCATCGACGCTCCGCTGACAACGCCCGATCCGCTCACGCTTGCCGCCGCCGCCCGGCGTATGCTCGATCACGGCGCCCGCTTTATGGTCATTGAGGCCAGCAGTCACGCTCTTGTCCAGCGGCGGCTGGCAGGGATTTCGTTTACGGCCGCTGCGTTTACCAATTTGACGGGAGACCATCTGGACTATCACAAAACCCTCCAGGATTATCTGTCGGCCAAGACCCTGCTGTTTACGGACCTGCCGGTGCACGGTTTGGCGGTGCTCAACGCCGATTCAGAGGCCGCCGGGCAGATTGCAAAACGGATCCGCCATCGCGTGCTGTGGTACTCGCTGCGGCGCGAAGCCGACATCAGGGCTGAAATTGAAACTATGGATTCGACAGGAAGCGAGTTTTCACTGGTTTTCAGAAATATCAAGGAGAAAGTGCAGACTCCGCTGGCGGGACTGCATAATATCAGCAATCATCTGGCGGCGGCAGGATTGTGTTTTGCCGTGGGGCTGGATGTGCCGACTGTGGCCGAAGGGCTTTCTGCCCTGCAGGTAGTACCCGGACGGTTGGAACCAATTCCCTGCGGGCAGGCCGACGAGGCGGGAATTCGCGTCTTTGTCGATTATGCCCATACGGATGATGCCCTGCGAAATGTGCTGTCTACGCTGCGCCCGCTGTGCGAGGGTCGGCTGGTGGTAGTGTTCGGCTGCGGCGGAGACCGCGATAAAACCAAACGGCCTCGAATGGCTCAGGTTGCCCAGGCACTGGCCGACTGGGTGATTGTGACCAGCGACAATCCCCGAACCGAAGAACCAGAGGCGATCATTCAGGATATCTTAAAGGGTTTTACCGACCAATTCCGTCGCACCGTGTTGGCAGAACCGGACCGAAGAGCAGCGATTCGCACCGCCATTCATTCCGGAAAGCCCGGCGATGTCATTCTGATCGCAGGCAAAGGGCATGAAAATTATCAGATATTTGGGACTGAAAAAGTTCATTTTAGCGATCAAGAAGAAACCCTGCGAGCCATGAGCGAGTTGTAATGCGCAAATATATTCAAATTTCCTGTTTTACACCAATAATCCAGACTTTCTTAGTAAAAAAATCGATTACGTGACGATTTATAAATAGAGTCATTGTTTTTAGTTTCCCTGAGCATTTATCTGTGATTTTAGAGGGGATAAGTCGTGAAGTCTTTCTGGATTGCCGGCATTCTTTTGGTCTTTACACCCTTCTGTTGTGCGGATTTTGTTGCCTACAATGACTGTGTCCGAGGCGCAGAAGACAGCACAGCGGCCAATGTCACCAACTGGACAATTTATAACGGCTTTACCTCGCATACCACAGGCCTGCTGACCGATTTTGAAAGCGGTCTTCCAACCTCTGTGACGGCTACATTTACCTGGAATTCGTCGGCCGGTCTTGCCTTTAGCGGTTCCAGCGGTTCAGCCGACGGAGAAAGTCAGCCGCGGCCCGGTACGCCCGCCTATGAAGTTTTTGGAGATATTGTAGACTTTTCCAATCAGTTAATTCTATTTGGTTCTTACGGCTGGTGGGTTAAGATCGAATTTACCGGCCTGAATCCCAATAAAAGATATTCTTTTGTGACCACCGCCATCTGCGGGGCTGTTTATAATGATCGGATTACCCTTTTTACCCTGTCGGATCATCTGAGCGCTGACAATAATAGTTCGGACGGCGTTTATCAAAAAAACGGGAATCAAACAATGCTGCTGGCCGGAGGCAATCACCTGAATACCACCGGCTATGTTGTGCGTTGGGATAATATCTGTGTCGGCGACCAGGGGAATGGAACCGGACGGTTCTGCGTGACGGCCCAGGCGTATGGCGCCAATTATCGAGCGTATCCGTTCGGGGGTTTTATGCTGGAAGAGATTGGCAATTTGCCGCCTGTGGTAGATGCCGGGCCGGACTTGACCCTCTATCGCCCGCGGGAGTATCTGACTTTAAGCGGATCGGTCAGCGATGACGGTCAAGGCGAGCCGGATGGCTTTTTGGAAAGCGTCTGGTCGCAGATTTCCGGACCGCAGCAGGCGGAGTTTATCACCGATATTTACCAGCCCCAGGTACAGGTGCGTTTTCCGGCGGAAGGCGAATATCTGCTGCAGCTGGCCGCTACAGATGGTCAAAAAGAAGCCGCCGATCAAATTCTTATTACGGTGGAAGGGCCTTTGTGTCCGTCGGGAGATCAGAATTCCGATTGTCGCGTCACGTTGGAAGATCTGGCTGTACTGGCGGAGTTTTGGCTGGATGAAGGCGAATCGCTCGAATCGGATTTGGACGGCGACGGCTTTGTGGATTCGGCGGAATTGCGGCTGCTTTGCCAAAGCTGGCTGGAAGACTGGACCGG
>JAKJEN010000004.1:23803-50750 GCA_022705405.1 Planctomycetota bacterium
CGATATTGCATGTTGAGGCGGCCGAAAACGGCGCCAGGTGGCGGCTGGACGACGGCCCGTGGCAGATCTCCGGCGCCGTTATCGATTCGATTCCGGAAGGTCCGCATACGATAGAGTATTTGAACATAGACGGCTGGCTGACTCCCGAACCCCAGGTTGCAGAGATTTACCGACGACAAAAGACGGAAATTACAGGGCATTATATGGCTCCTCCGGCCTGCCCGGTAATCAGTGAATTTATGGCGGTCAACTCCAATGTCTCTGACCTGCGTCCGGCGCCTCCTGTCAATCTCTATACCTATGTGGACGGTCGGCCGGTGTATGAGGATTGGATTGAACTTCGAAATATGCAGTCGGAGCCGATCAATCTGGAGGGCTGGTATCTGACGGATACTCCAAACAATCTTACCAAGTGGAAGTTTCCGGCCAATACCCTGATCCCGGCAGAGGGCTATCTTATCGTCTATGCCTCCAAAAAAGATCCGTCAAAATACCCCTGGCCGTTTCAGGACGACTTGGGCTGTCTGCATACAAATTTCTCGCTTTCCTCCAGCGGTGAATATCTGGCCCTGGTGCGTCCTGATGGAAATCGAATTGAATATGAATACAACCGCTATCCGCCGCAGCGCGGATTTGTCTCTTACGGAATCGGCTCGGATGGACGAATTGGGTACCTGACCAGCGTCAGTCGCGGCGCCGCCAACTCGGGGATCTATGAAGGGGTTGTAGGCGATACTCACTTCAGTGTCGGCCGCGGTTTTTATGAACAGCCGTTTTCTGTACAAATTACCTGCTCAACGCCGGAGGCGGTGATTTATTATACGACCGATAGTTCAGAACCGACCCTGGCCAACGGCAGCATTTATAATCCCGCCGCCCCGATTTCGATTTCGACCACAACCTGTCTGCGGGCGGCGGCATTCAAGAGCGGATATCTGCCGTCTAATATCGATACACAGACGTATATTTTTCCGGAGGCCGTTCTCGTGCAGGCCACCAATCCATTGAACGGCGCCCAGATTGTTCCGACGGGCTACCCGACGACCTGGCCGGGCGGAAAATACAGCGGCTCTGTTGCCGGAGATTATCAGGTGGACCCGGACATCGCTTCCCCCAATGGGCTGTACGGTTCGATTTATGCCGCCGGGCTGATCGACGATCTCAAGGCGATACCTTCGATTTCCATAGTAGTTCCCTTGAACCAGTTATTCGGCGCCTCAACGGGTATTTACATCAATCAGGGGCAGGACGGAACGGAACGCGCCGGCTCCGTGGAGTTGATCGATCCGGACGGTATAGAGGCATTTCATATCAACTGCGGGGTTCGGATGCAGGGCGGGGCTTCTCAATACGGGGGCGGAACAACGCTGGATCGCTGGAAAAGCTACAAATTGTCGTTTCGCCTGACATTTCGCGGCAACTACGGCGGCAAACTGGACTATCCGCTGTTTGGCCCGGAAGGGGCCCAAACTTTCGATACGATTGTTCTGGACTCGCGTCCGCAAAACAGCTGGGTCCATCCCGACAAAACCCAGCGGCAGCGCGGCGAATATGTGCGCGACCAGATCTCTTCGGATACACAAATCGCGATGGGCGGCTATGCCTGCCGAGGTCGTCCGCTGCATGTCTATCTGAACGGGCTGTACTGGGGCCTGTACTGGATGCATGAGCGTCCGGATGATTCATTTGCCGCTTCCTATCTGGGCGGAGAAAAAGAAGATTACGATGTGATCAAGCATGACTACCAGCATGTCATCAACGGAAGCAATGAAGATTATATCGCCCTGTTCGCCTTGTCGGCCTCCAGTCCCAACGCCGTGACGGCTTTCAATAATCTGGCGGCCAAACTGGATGTGGCGGACTTTATTGATTATCTGCTGGCCAATTTTTATCTGGGCAATGGAGATTGGGACGCCAAAAACTGGTATGCCACCCGCAATCGGTTTGATCCGGCCGGACGATGGCGATGGCATATGTGGGACGGGGAGCATGTGATGGACGACGGAACCATGGCGGCCTCCAACGTGACCACCAAGAATAATTCAATGGCTCCGACCGGCCTGCATCAAAAGTGGATCGCCAACGCCGAATACCGAATGCTCTTTGCCGATCGGGTCCATAAGCACTTTTTCCATGACGGGGCGCTGACGCCATCGGCCTTTGCGGCGCTGTTTACAAATCGAACCTCACAGATAGACCGGGCGATAGTGGGCGAATCGGCCCGCTGGGGCGATAACCGCAATGCGATTCCTTACACACGAAATATCGAATGGGTCAATGAATGCAATCGGCTCCTGACGACTTTTATCCCGACGCGCCGAGATGTTGTACTGGCGCAGTTTACCGGAAAGAGCCCCGCCTGGTATCCGAACATAACAGCGCCGGATTTCTATATCGACCAGACGCCGCAGTACGGCGGCGATGCAGCGGCTGGTTCTCTGCTGACAATAAGTACCGCAGGCAGCGCCGTCTGGTACACGCTGGACGGCTCCGATCCGCGTTTGCCGGGCGGCGCTGTGAACACGGCCTGCGCCGCTCAATACGCCGCCGGAATTCCGCTGTCGGCATCGGTTCTGGTCAAGGCCCGCGCCCGAACCGGAGGCGGCGCCTGGAGCGCACTGGCTGAGGCGGTCTATAACGTCGGGCCAATCCGGCAAACGCTTCGCGTGACGGAATTGATGTATCATCCGATCCATTCGAATCTCGAATTTATTGAGTTAAAAAATATCGGCACGGAAACCCTGAATCTAAGCCGGGTGCAGTTTACGCAAGGCATTCAACACACATTCTCCGATGTTTCGGTTGCTCCGGGCGGATTTCTGCTGCTGGTAAAGGATAAACCCGCATTTGAGGCCTATTATACCAGTCTGCCATCCGGCACGCCGGTAGTGCAGTGGACTTCAGGATCGCTGGATAATGCAGGCGAAAACCTGACTTTCATAGACGCTTTGGGCCGGGTTATACAATCTTTTACCTATAAGGATTCCTGGTATCCGCTGACCGACGGCAAGGGGTTTTCGCTGACGATTCTCGATCCGCTCAATCCGGACCTTGCCGTCTGGAGTCAAAAAGCCGGCTGGCGGGCCAGTACGGTCTCGGGCGGTTCGCCGGGAACCGATCAGACGGGGTTGGCCCCCGACAGTATCGTTGTCAACGAATTGCTGGCCCATTCAGACGGCAATCTGCCGGACTGGATTGAACTGTATAATACCACTGACAAGGCGATCTCTATCGGCGGATGGTTCCTCAGCGACAGCGAAAACAATTTGATGAAGTATTCGATACCTGAGTCGATTGAGATCCCCGCTTATGGATATGTCGTATTTTATGAAGATCTGCATTTTGGAACGGCCTTTGCGCTCAGCGAAAACGGAGAGACGGTATACCTGACTTCCGGATCCGGCGGACAACTAACCGGATACCATGCGATTCAGCCGTTTGAGGCCTCGGAGCGGGCCGTCACACTGGGCCGCTACATCAAAAGCGATGGGGATATGGATTTTATTGCGATGAGCCAGCCGACTCCGGGCGCGGCCAATTCCGATCCGCGGGTCGGACCGATTGTGATTTCAGAAATTCAGTACCATCCCTCTCCAGACAACACAGGGGATGAATACCTTGAACTTTATAACCTTACAGACGGCCCGATCATCCTTCAGGATCTTGTCAAAACGGAATTATCGCCCGGGGTTTTTATTCACGAATCCGTTTCCTGGTCATTTACAAAAGGAATTGATTTTACATTCCCGCCCGCCGTTGAGATTCCCGCCGGCGGCTTTTTGATTGTCGCCAGAAACCCGGCGGCTTTCTGCGCCTACTATGCGGCCGAACTGCCGCAGGATGTCCTGGTTTTGGGTCCGTTTGAAAATGATACCGCTCTGAGTAACGGAGGCGAAAAAGTGCGGCTTTGCAGGCCGGGCGAGAAGGCCTATGGCCAGCTGCGCAACTGGATCCGTGTCGATCAGGTGAATTATGACGATGAATCGCCATGGCCGACAGAGCCGGACGGCGGCGGCGCCGTGCTGCATCGCATTGCCTTGAATCAATACGGAAATGATGCGTCCAACTGGACAGCCGGCCCTCCGACTCCGGGTCAATAAACGCGATTACACATCTTTGTGAATGATTTTCCAGGCCCAACCCTCCGTTGGCCGAGGCCGACGGCAACTGGACCATAAATTTTGGACAAGTCTTAAAGATTCCATTTGTGTTCGGCGATCCGGCGGAGGATCTGGTCGGCGCATTCCAGCGCCGCCAGCCCTTCTTCGGCCGTCACCTCCGGTCGATAGGCCGAATCAGCAACCGCACGCAAAAAGGCCTCCTGTTCAACCCGCAGCGGTTCGGCCTCGGCGATGTCCAGTTGTTCAATGTGAAGCAGATCGGCCCATTGAACCTTGGAGAAATCGAAATCGCCGGCTTCCTGATGTTCGCGAATCCACTTGACCACATCCACATTCGGATCGGTTTTGATGACGATTCCCTCTTTGCGGAAGTAATCCACGCTAAGATAGGCCTGCCGGCTGAAGACGCGGACCTTGCGTTCGGTCTTGAGGGCCAGCCGCGAGGCGGTAATGTTGGCGATGCAGCCGTTTTCGAATACCACGCGGGCATTGCAGATATCCTCATGATCGCCGATGACATTGACCCCGACCGCCTCGACTTGTCGAATCGGGCTGCGGGCCAGCGAGAGGATAATGTCGATATCGTGGATCATCACGTCCAGAACCACGCCAATATCGCTGGAGCGGAACGGATAGGGACTGACCCGATTGGATTCGATAAACCGCGGTTCGATATCCAGCCGTTTCATGGCCAGGACTACCGGATTGCATCGCTCCGAATGCCCCACAGCCGCCACCGTATTATATTGTCGCGCCAGCCGGACGATTTCCTGACCCTCTGCAACATTGGAGGCCAGGGGTTTTTCAATCAGCACAGGAATCCGATGTTCAAGAAAAAGTTTAGCCAGCGAACCGTGCGTCGAAGTCGGCGCAGAGATGGTGACTGCATCCACACTGTCCAAAATCGCATTTGGGTCTGTTTCGGCGCGGCAGCCATAAACATCGGCCAGGGCCTTGGCGCGGGCCGGATCGCAATCCACAACGGCCGTCAGGACACAGTTCTCCATGCGGCTGTACACCTTGGCGTGTATGGCGCCCATCTTGCCGGCTCCAATTACGGCGGTACGAAGTTTGCCCATCTGAAGATTCCTTTCCCTGCCCGATCTGCCGTTTAGTCTCGATATAATTCCAGATAGCGACCATACCGCTGGCGGCTGCTGTTGAGCAGGGAATCGACAATCGCCCGCACCGGTTCGGTCAGCCCGTCCCGGCCGGCCAGCTCCTGCACGCGCGGCAGGATCGGACCTTCGCTTCGCCAAAGATATTTAAAGGCCTCAAACAGCGCGTTCTTTTGCTCCTCGCTCAACCCGGCCCGGGCCATGCCGCGCTTGTTGAGAGCCCGCACCTCGTGCGGATAATGTCCGCTGATAATTACATACGGCGGCACATCGTGGTTGATGCCGGTATAGCCGGCCGCATAGCACCATTTGCCGATGGTGCAGAACTGGTGAATGGCGATCATGCCGCTCAGCCAGACGCCGGTTTCGATCTTGCAGTGGCCGCTGACCTGCGTGTAATTGCTGATGACGATTTTATCTTCAAGGATACAGTCATGCCCCAGATGTACGCCGATCATCAGCAGATTGCCGCTTCCGACAAGGGTATTTTCCTTTGGGTGCATGCTCGGATGAATGGTCACAAATTCCCGAATGACATTGCGGTCTCCGATCTGCAGGCCGCCGATGGGCGTATTTTCATCGGAACCGAGGATCTGGGGCCGCTTGCCGATAACGCAATTGGGAAACAGCCGATTGCCGCATCCGATTTGCGTTTTGGAGCCGACGATGACATGGGCATCCAGGACGGTTCCATCGCCGATAACCGCCTCTTGCTCCACGATACTGTAAGGACCGATGACTACCCCATCTCCAATCTGAGCGCTGGGATGCACGATGGCCGTGGGGTGAATCTGTTTACTCATATGTTGCCAAAACCTCCGTTCTCACTCTGATTTTTCCAATTATATCGATTCGTCATCGACCAGCATAAACTTCAGTTGGGCCTCGGCGATGACTTCCTTTCCGACTTGTGCAGCACAGATACACTTGGCGGCGCGGCTGCGGACCTTATCCACCTCGGCCGTAAGGATCAATTGATCGCCCGGGCCTACGGATTTGCGAATCTTGACCTGATCCATGGTCAGCAGGACCGCCAGTTTTCCGGTATGTTCCAGCGTCTGAGCAAACAGCAGACCGCAAACCTGAGCCAGGGCCTCTACGATCAGCACGCCCGGCATAACCGGAACGCCGGGAAAATGACCCTGGAAAAAGTGTTCGTTAAACGTCACATTTTTGACCCCGACAATCCGGCGACTACCTTCGATCTCAATGACTTTATCCACCAGCAAAAACGGATAGCGGTGGGGCAGGATTTTTTGGATCCGCCGAATATCGAGCACCGGCTTTTCGGCTGCCTCGGCGCCTTTCTTTTTTTTGTCCTGAGCAATCAGGGCATGAACCAATTGCTGATTGAGGGCATGACCGCTGCGGCAGGCGACAATGTGCCCCTCTATCGGACAACCGGCCAGCATCAGATCGCCGATCAGGTCTACTACCTTGTGTCGAACACATTCATCGGGAAAGCGGTAACTGTTTTTGATAGGCCCGTCGGAACTGATAACCAGGATATTTTTAGGTCCCAAGTGGGTTCCGATGCCCGCCGCCTGCATCTGACGCGCCTCGGCCTCCAGTACAAAAGTGCGCGCCGGCGCCAGGTGTTTGGCAAAATGCGCCTCGCTCAGACGGCAGGAGTAGGTTTGACGCCCGATGCCCGTGTGTTGTGTATAATCCATATCAAAGGTAATCTGCAATCCGCCGGTTGTATCCGGCAAAGCGTAGATGGCCTTGTCGCCTTCCTGAATGCAGATCGGATCCCGTACGACCAGTTCTCGTCGGGGTCTGGTCTGCTCGATCGGGCCTGATTTTTGGAGGGCCTTAAAATATTCCTCGCAGCTGCCGTCAAATCCGGGCAGTTCGGGGGCGTCGATTTCGATGATCAGATTGGTCAGACCCAACGCCGCCGACGCCGCCAGGCAGTGTTCGGAGGTTTCAATAAAAACCTCTCCATTGCCCAGGGCCGACCGCCGCTCGCGCTGCACGATGGATTCGGGGCCTACCCGGATCTGCACCGGTTTTTCCAAGTCCATCCGCACAAAGACAATGCCGGTATCCGGCTCGGCCGGTCGAAATCGGACATTGACATCCCGACCGAAAAACAAACCCCTGCCGGATAGTTGGGCTTCATTTTTTATTGTCTTTTGCCGCTTCAATCTGCTGCACCTTTTTCGAAAGCTCTTTCAATTGTTTAGCCATTTCCGGAAGCCGCTGATGGAGCAGAACACAGCGTTTCTCAAGCTGTATATCCTGGGCCGGAAAACCCCATACCTTTTGACCTGGCTTGACGTCTTCTGTGACGACACTGCGGGCAGCCAAAAGAGCCCCTGAGCCAATCGTCAAATTATCCGCAGCTCCCGCCTGCCCCCCCATCACCACGCCGTCTCCGATAGTCACGCTTCCGGAAATTCCTACCTGCCCGGCCATCAGACAGGCCTTGCCGACCCGCGTATTATGGCCGATTTGCACCAAATTATCAATTTTTGTTCCGGCTCCGATGAGGGTATTGCCGAATTTCGCCCTGTCCACACAAGAGTTGGCCCCAATTTCGACGCCATCTTCAAGAATAACCCCGCCGTTGTGCGGGATCAGTTCGTGTCTGCCGTCAATAAACGCATAGCCGAACCCGGTCGCTCCAATGGTGCAATTGGCCAGCAAAATACAGAAATTTCCAATCCGGCAGTCATGATAGACCGCCACATGGCTGTCCAATCGGCAACGGACTCCGATTTGGGTGCGCTGACCAATCGAGCAATGCGGCCCAATGACCGTATGCGCCCCGATCCGCACCTGATGGCCGATATAAGCCCCCGGCCCAATCGCAACCCCTTCTTCCAGCGTCGCATCGGCCTCCACAACCGCCGTCGGATGCACCCCTTCAAAGGGCGTCAGTTGAGGGGCAAAAATCTTCAGCGTCTCGATCAGGGCTTTTTGCACATGAGGCACACAGATCTGAACCGGCCGACAGTCCGCCAGTTCATGACCCGCCAACACTGCGGCTGCATTTGAGGAAGCCAGAAAGGGACGATATTTTTCCTCGGTCAAAAAACAGATCTCCTCCGGTCCGGCATCCCGAATCGTATTGACGCCGCAGATTTCCCGCTGGCCGCTGCCATGCAGCCGGCCGCCCAGACGACGGGACAGTTCCAGCGCGGTCAATCGGACCTTATCTGTTTTGGATTTTCCCATCGCCGGATCCTTATTTGCTTATTTGATCCAGAGCCGTCAGAACCTGATCGGTAATTTCCAATTCCGGTGTGTTGTACAGCACCGTCTTGGTCTTGACTGTCAGCATAAAATCGCGCAGCGTCGGAGCGGGTACCTCGAGGGTTTCCTTGCCGACGACCATATCCAATCCTTTTTGGCGGGCCACCATTTCGACAACCTTCAGAAAATCGTTATAGAGAGATTCCATCCACTGCTGCATTTCCTGTGTGAATTTATTTTCATAGAAGTTATTGCGGCCTTCCATAATCGCGCGCTTTTCTTCATACTCGTTCATCATAGAAAAATAATCGCTGCTGCCCGGCTTGCGCAGCTTGATGTTGGCCTGCAAGGCCTCCAGGTCCTGGCGCATCTGCTGAAACTCGGCCTGCACTTTGGCTCGATCGGCGTCTGCCTTGGCCTGCCACTGTTGATTCTTTTTGCAGTTTTCAAGTATTTTGGTCACATCCACCACTCCGATCCTGGGCAGTGGAATTGTGTCCTCTCCGGCCGCAAAGCCATGCTGAAAAATAAACAAAGCGCCCGCCGCTGCCAATACACCCAACAGAATCCATCCATTCCGACTGTTCATTGCGTCCCGCCTTTCTTTGCTTGTTTTGATCTGATTGATATTTCTTAGAATAAGGCCCCGACAGAAAAACTGAAGGCCTGGGTATCGTCGTCATTGTCCTTGGTAATCGGCAGGCCCAATTCAAATCGCATGGGCACAGGCCCAAAGACCTGGGGGATCATAATCTGAATGCCCGTACCAATGGACGAACGCACTCCGCCGGATTCAAACAGGCCCACATCGCTGAACAGCAGCCAGGAAAAGATCTGGCTGCCGAAGGGGATCGCCACCTCCGCGCTGCCGTGCACCATCCAGTCGCCCCCGATCGGATCGTCATTTTCTCCACGCGGGCTGATGCCCCGATATTTAAAGCCGCGCAGCGAGCCGATGCCGCCGCCGTAAAACCGATCATAGGTCGGCGCATTGCCGACAACCATTCCGGCGTAAATTTTGGTTTCAAGAATAGTTTTCAATTCCGACAGATCCTCATAGAGCGTTTTGTACCAGCGATAAGTGCCTGTCAGAAGGCCGTAGGTATGATCTCCGAAAACCTGTTCATATCCGGCGTCAAAGTTTGTCCCCCGGCTGGGCTGAAAGCGGCTGTCTGTCAGATCCCGTCCGAACCAGAACCGGGTCCCAAGCCGCAGGTTATCGCCGGCTGCATCCCGCACATCCGAAGGAGCGTCTGCGTCCAGTCGATTGAGTTTCACGTTTTCTCCCCGGAAAGAAAAACCTCTCCGCCAGTGGTCGGGATAGCGTTTGGTCAGTCCCAGACTAGCGCCGGAGCGCGTTTCATCATGCGATTCCCGAAGCCGCGTAAATCCCGAAAATGAGGTATCCAGAGCCAGCGGCTGATCATATAGATAAGGTTCCGTAAATCCTATCGAATAACTGCTCCAGCGGCGGCCGGGACTGTAAATCGCCCGAAACCGCTGCCCGGCCCCGCGAAAGGCCTTGCCTGTAATCAAATCGGAGAAACTGCTGGGCCAGTCCGTGATGTCAAAATTGCGCTGATCCAGCGAGATCTGGCCGATCAGACCGCTGTCGCTGGCCACGCCGGCTCCCAGCATAATCGTGCCGGTCTGTCCCTCGGTTATCTGCACCAGGGCGTCCCGACGATCCGGCTCGGTTCCGGCAGGAATTATAGCGGCCGATTCAGTGACGGCCGTCTGCTGGACGATCTTCTCCAGTTCGCCTTTGCCGTCGCCGCGGGCGGCGCGGCCGTCATACCAGCGGCCCGGAACAAACCCTTCCTCGTCCAGGATTCGGCGGATGGAGCGATCCTGGATGGTGCGGTTTCCGGTAATGGTAATCTGGCCGATGCGATAGCGCGATCCTTCTGTTATCTGGTATTCCACAGAGGCCTGGCTGTCGGGTAAAAGGGCTTGTTTGGGATCCACCTGAACATCGAGAAATCCTTCCGCCAGATATTGTCCGCGGATGCGGCTGGTGTCAAATTCCAGCCGATCCGGGCTGAACACCGAACCGGGGGTCAGCTTCAGCTGGGAGCGAAGGTCTGTTTCATTAAAAAAGGAATATCCGCCAAATTCGACGGACTGAACATGATACTGAGGCCCCTCCGAGATCGTAAAAGTCACATGGGCTTTTCGGTACTCTTCGTCAAAGCCAATCGACGATTCGATTTTAACGTCTAGGTATCCGTGCTTGAGATACGCCTCCGTCAGTTTGCCGGTATCCTCATCCGCCTGTTCCTTATCGTAATAAACGGAAAAAAAGAGAAACTTTTTGGTTTTGGATTTGACGATCTTGAGCAGCTGCCGGTCGCTAAAGGCCCGGTTACCTGAAAATTCCGTCTTTGTAATCTTGGTTCGGGGACCCTCTTGGATGGTAAAAACAACCTGACCGAGACTCAGACGGCTTTCATCCAATTCGATCTTGGAAAAGGCATACCCCTTCTGTCGGTAAAACTCTTCCAGTTTTTCGACGCCGGCTTTGATGACGAATAAATCCAGATAATCTCCCTGTTTGATCCCCAGTTCGCTGAGCAGGCGCGAATCGCTGATTTTTTTATTGCCCTGCAGGACGATTGAGCGGATCAGGTTTCTCTCCACAATCACAAAGGTCAAAATCACCTGACCTCCTTCGGCCTTGGCGTTGTAATACGCGGTATCCACCCCTTCCAGAGCGGCCAGCCGGCGCACGTCCTGGCCGGCCTGCTCGGCCGCGAAGATCTGTCCCGGCCTGGCGCGGACAACAGCCAGAACCTCCGCCCGTGTGATCGTGACGGTTCCGGCGGTCTGAACCGAACCGATCGGAAGACCTTCCAGATGCTCGGCGCTATCCTGCGCCGCCGGCGCCGCTGCAGTCAATACAATAGCCGCAATCCCCAAACTCCATGCCTGCATTATTCCCATTGGCAACCTCCTGTCTTTTCTGAGCGCTTCAGGCCTCTAAAACGACGACTCGTCCAAAGATTCCGGAACCGAGCCCTGGTATTTTTCTCGAAACCGGGTACAACTGCCGTCAAACAGCAGATCGACTTTGCCGGTCGGCCCGTTTCGCTGCTTGGCAATGATAACCTCGGCGCTATTATCACTTTTTTCTTCCTCCGACTCGCGCTGAAAGTACGACTCCCGGTGCAGCAGGAGAACGACATCGGCATCCTGCTCAATACTGCCGCTTTCGCGCAAATCGCTCATACGGGGACGGTGATCCTCGCGCCCTTCCGGCGAACGATTTAGCTGGCTGAGCACCACCACCGGCACATTCAATTCGCGAGCCAGCGATTTGAGATAGCGGGAAATCGTGCTGATTTCCTGCTGGCGAGATTCGACCCGACCTCCGATACTCATCAATTGAAGATAATCAATAAACACCGCCTGAATCTGATACTGACTTTTGAGACGTCGGCACTTGGCTCGAATCATCAACGGCGTAAGACCGGGCGAGTCATCGATAAAAATGGGTTTGCTGGCCAGCTCCGAGCCCTTTTCCACCAGCCGCCGATGCTGTTCAGTGCTGATAAGCCCTTTGCGGACGGTCTGAAGATTGATCTCGCTTCGGGAACACAGAAACCGCTCCGTCAATTGCTGCTTGCTCATTTCCAGCGAGAAGATCGCTACAGGAAGGTCTTCTTCAGCTCCGATATGCTCGGCGATATTGAGGGCCAGCGAGGTTTTTCCCATACTCGGACGGCCGGCGATAATAATCAAATCGCCCTGCTGAAGTCCGCCCAGTTTTTCATTCAGGCCCCGATATCCAGTCGGGATGCCGGTTATGCCGGTGCCTCCCTTGCGAGCGTCGATATTCTCAAATGCCTCATGAATCAGATTCTTGATTGGTTCGGCCGTCCCGCTGATTTTCCGTTCCGTAACGCGGAAGATCTTCCGTTCGGCCTCATCCAGCTTCTCTTCCTCTTCCCCCGTTTCATCGCAGGCATCCTGCAGGATCTCCTGGCAGACATAGGCCAGATCCCGCAGCATCGCCTTCTGCTTGACAATTTCAGTGTAATGTTCGATATTGGCCGAGGTGGGAACCGATTCGGCCACCCGCACCAGATAATCCACGCCGCCCACCGCCGTCAGACGACCCTGTTTTTCCAGCGTATCGCGAAGCAAAACCAGATCAATCTCGTTGCGGTCCTCAAACAGTTTGACCAGGGCCTCAAAGATCATCTGATGCTCGGGCAGAGAAAAAGACTCCGCCGTAAGCTGCTCGATCACACGACCGATACACAGCGGATCCAGGATCATCGATCCCAGCGCCGCGGCCTCCGCTTCGGGAGAGGCCGGGATTTTGCGCCCCTGCAGGGACTGCTCCAGAGCGGCCTGCGGCAAAGGCGAATTATTCGCGGTTGGCTTCTTCTTCGGAGTCAACGGGCTGATCCTCAGCGGCTACATGAACCCGTAAGGTGGCCGTCAGGTCGGCGGCTGTCTTCAGCACAACATCCTGCGATCCCACTTCCTTGATGGGCCCATCCAACCGAATCATCTCGTCGGCGACGGCAAATCCCTGTCGCCGCAGATCCTCGGCAATATCCTTCTCGGTAATTGAACCAAACAACCGGCCCTGCTGATTGGCCTTGGCTGTCAGCGACACTTCCGCTCCATTGACCGCCTGGGCCAGCCGTTCCTTTTCCTGGCGAGCCAGCCGGCGAATTTCAGCGCGCCGGGCCTTTTCCTCCGCCAGCGAGCGAATATTGGCCTCCGAAGGGATCATCGCAAACCCCTGGGGAAGCAGATAGTTGCGGGCGTACCCGTTTTTTACCTCGACAATATCGCCTAACCAGCCGAGTTTTTCCACATCTTCGCATAGCAAAACTTTCATCGCGTTACTCCCGTTTTTCTTACTGAGATTTTGATCTGTCCTTTGCGGCGCAGGGACGGGCCGTTCCGCCCCGCTTCCGTCTGCGGTTATCAGGCGGTGTACGGCAAAAGCCCCATAAAGCGGGCCCGCTTGATCGCCAGATTGACCTTGCGCTGACAGTGAGCGCAATTCCCGCTTCGTTTGCGGGAGAAGATCTTGCCCCGGTTGGTCAGCAGTTTCTGCAGAGACTCAATGTCTTTGTAGTCAATATACCGCTTGCCTTCCCGGCAGAACCGACACTGGGTCTGCTCCCGAAGCGTGATCGTAATTTTTTTTCTTCGTTTGTTTTGTGGTACTTCTCTTGCCATAGGTTTTGTCCTGTTCGTTTGGATCGTACTTTCGGTTATTTATTAAAACGGGATATCATCCGCCGGCGGAGACCCAAAGGCGTCCGGAGGTTCCGGCAGATCTGCATCCGCGGAAGCCGGACGGTCCGCCCCGCCCCCCCCGCCGCGGCTGAGAAACTCGAAGTTTTCAACAAAGACCCGAAGTCGACTTCGCTTAGAGCCGTCCTGGGCCTGCCACTGATCAAATTTGAGGCGGCCTTCCACAAAAAGCGGATCGCCTTTTTTGACATACTTATTAACGACCTCGGCGCGTTTGCCGAACATTTGGCAATCGACAAAGCAGGATTCTTTGCCCTCTGTGCCGTCCTGCTTTCGATAAACCCGGTTGATCGCCAGCCCAAACTCCACCACAGGCGTTTGGCTGGGCAGATAAGACAACTGCGGCTCCCGCGTCAGATTGCCCATCAGCAGTACTTTGTTCAAATTTGCCATACTTGTTCTCCCAAATCAATCCTCGAGCCGCTCCGCAGTTGGCGGCGGTGTTTTTATTCCGGCCCAAAGACGCCTTCTTCCGGCAGATCGTCATTTTCCTCTGCCGACAGATCGGGGGCATCCCCTTCTGCCGATACATCGTTTTCCTCATAGGAACCTTCCGGATGGAGTTCGGCCGGCGTGGGCTTGTTCATATCTTCCTGGCTTATCCGATCGGTCCGCAGGATCATCGCGCGCATCACCTGTTCGGACAGGTTTACATCCCGCTCGATCCCCTGAATGCGCGACGGATCGCAGTGGAAATAGATCAGAATGTAAGTGCCGCGGCTTTTGCCCCGGATGTCATAGGCCAGTTTGCGGTCGTCCCATTTTTTCATGGAGACGATTTCCGCCCCGGCCCGATTCAGAAACTTTTTGAGCATCTCCAGGACCTGGTCCCAGTCGGCTGCCGCCAGGGCTGAATCGATCAGGAACAATCCTTCATATAACCGTTTTACCGCTGTTTCCAAATTTAGACCTCCCGAAATTAAGACGTTATTTCCGTTTAATTGTCCGTTTTTTCATATTTGCTCAGACCCCGCGGACAGCTCCGCCGGGCCGGCTGTTTCCTTATTATAGCGGTTCATCGCCGCATCCAGTCCTTCCGTGATCCAGCACAGCGCCGCCTGGACGGCCGTTTCGATCGCTCGATCCAGAATCTCCCGTTCTTTTGCCGGCGGGCGGCTCAGTACATAGTCGGCCATATCTCCGCCGCCGGATAGCCCGATCCCCACCCGAAGACGGGCAAAGTCCTGACTATTCACCTTTTCAATGATGTCGGCCAGTCCGTTATGGCCTCCGGCCGAACCTTTCGCTCTAAGCCGAAGCCGACCCGGCTCCAGCGCCGCATCGTCGGTTATCACCAGCAGCCGCTCCAGCGGCAGCCGATAAAAACCCATCGCAGCGGCTACCGCCTGGCCGCTGCGGTTCATATACGCCTGCGGCTTTATCAGAAGCAGCGTGCGTCCCTGCACCTGTGCTTCGCCAACCAGCGCAGCGAACCTCTTTTTTTTCACCTCGGTCCCCACCGTCGCGGCCAGCCGGTCAATGACCTCAAAACCTGCATTGTGCCGGGTGCCCTCGTACGGTTTGCCGGGATTGCCCAGCCCCGCTACCAGATACCGCACTCCGCCAGATTCGGCCGCCCCGCTCGAGCGACCCAACCGACCCAGAAAATCCTTCCAGTTTGCCGACACCTGGATGCTCTCCCGACCGGCGGATTACTTCTTTTCTTTCTCTTTCGAGGCGGATTGTTCTTCCGCCGGGGCGGCCCGTTCGGTAATGACTTCCGGTTCGCTGGGGCCTTCCGCCGCGGCCGCTTCTTCGACCTCTGCCTTGACCTTCGGCATATGGCAGATGCAGACAATCGCCTCCGGATCGGTCTTCAGCAGCGAACCGGGCGGCAACTGCAGATCTTTGGCATGGATCGCCTCGCCGATTGCCAGATCCTTGACCGATACCGTAATTGATTTGGGAATCCGGCTGACCACGCATTCAATCTCCAGATTGGTCATATTCTGGTCTAAAATGCCGCCTTCCTGACTTCCCTTGGCTGTGCCGCGAAGTTCAATCGGCACCTGAACCGTCATCCGCTCATTGAGATCCACCCGCATCAGATCCGCATGTACCAGTTTCTTGCCGAAATGATCGTACTGCAGATCTTTAACCAGCAGGGTATGTTTTCCTGTGGGCAGCTGAATCTCAAAGATCCGGTGTCCTCGATGCAGACCCTCCACAAAATCATGGGCATTCAGCGAGATCGTCACCGGCTTCTCTCCATGCCCATACACCACGGCGGGCAGTTTTCCGATTTTCGGATCCCGAAGCCGCGCCGCATGCCGACTGCCTTTTTCTTCTCGAAGTTCCGCCTGTAATACCAGCAACTCTGTCATAGTGTCCTCTCTGTACTCGTTTGATTAGGCCCGCTCAGACGCCGCGGACTGCTTTATTTTTTTCCGTTAAATATGCCGCTGACGGACTGGTTCAGGTGAATCCGCCGAATCGCCTCGCCCAGCAAGTCCGCCACGCTGAGGATTTTCAGATGGTTCAGCCGCTCCGCCTTGTCGGCAGTCGGCACTGTATCGGTCACAATAACCTCATCCAGATCGGCCTTTTGAATTCGCTCAATGCCCTGCTCGGTCAGGACGCCGTGGGTAGCCCCTGCGATAATCCGGCCGGCGCCGCGCTTCCGCAGCAGATCGACCGCCCCGCAGATGGTCCCGCCCGTAGTGATCATATCGTCGCACATCACAATGTTGCGGCCTTTGACCTGGCCGATAATTTCTCCGCAGGCCACCTCGCAGCCGTTGATCCGACGCTTGTAGATAGTCGCCAGGTCTGCTCCCAGAGCCGTGGCATAGCGAGAAGCGGTCTTCATATTCCCCACATCCGGGGCCACCACCGTCAGGTCTTTAATCTGTTTGGTTCGGAGATATTTCACAATGACCGGCTCGGCCGTCAGATGATCGACCGGGATATCAAAAAAGCCCTGCAATTGATTGGCGTGCAGATCCACCGAAAGCAGGCGATCGGCCCCGGCTGCGGTAATCAGATTGGCCGCCAGTTTGGCCGTGATCGGCACGCGTCCTTCGTCTTTGCGGTCCTGACGGGCATAGCCGAAATACGGAACAACCGCCGTAATGCGGGCGGCGCTGGCCCGCCTGAGACAGTCCAGAAAGATCAGCAATTCCACCAGGTTCTCATCTACCGGATGGCAGGTGGACTGGACGATAAAACAGTCCCGGCCCCGCACGTCGGATTCCAGTTTTATGCTTTTTTCTCCGTCCGGAAAACGCCAGATTCTCGACTGGCCCGGCTCCATTTCAAGATGTCGGCAGATCGCCGCGGCCAATCCCGGATGGCTGCTGCCGCTGAAGACAATTAAAGGATGGTGATTCATGCCTTTTGGTTCTCCTGCTTTCCCTGTACCTTGGTAAATACCGGAACCTGAGTCCCATCGCCCAGATTCGCATCATCCTGCACATAGGCGAACGGGCCGATTCGACAACCCGTTCCGATCCGTACCGGTCCCCGAATACAGGTAAATGGTTCAATAATGGTATCCTGTCCGATCCGGGCGCGATCGTCAATCCAGGTATTCGGCGGGTCCACTATCGTCACGCCCTCGCTCATCAGACGCCCCTGAATACGCTGCTGCATAATCTTGCCCACCTGAGCCAGCTGCGCCCTGCTGTTGACGCCCATAGCGTCCTCTTCGGCCACCGCCGTCACCGCCGCGGCCTTATATCCCTCGGCCAGCAATACATGAAGCACATCCGTCAGGTAGTATTCATTCTTGACATTGTTGGGCCGGATCTTGCCCAGTGCATCCAGAAGCAAAGGGGTCTGATAGCAGAAATAGCCGGTGTTGATCTCGCGGATCTGCCGCTGCTGTTCGGTGCAGTCGTTGTGCTCGACGATCCCCTTCAGAGCGCCGCATTCATCCCGCACAATCCGCCCATATCCGGACGCATCGGCCAGCACAGCCGTGGCTACGGTCACCGCCGAGGCCTCCTTTCTATGCTTGTCCAAAAGAATTTGCAAAGTTTCCTTGCGAAGCAGCGGAGTATCGCCGCAAAGGACCATCGTATGACCGTCAAAACCCTTCAAATGCTCCCGGCAGCACAGAACGGCATGGCCTGTGCCGCGCTGTTCGGCCTGCTCGACGAAGACCAGATCCCTCTGGCCGCTGTAGCGGCGCACGATCTGATCTTTGCCGTAGCCGACCACGACGAAAATGCGTTTTGTTCCGGCGGCTCGGCAGGCCTCGATCACATACTCGAGCATCGGCCGTCCGCATACCTCATGCAGTACCTTAGGCAGACGGGTATTCATCCGGGTACTCTGCCCGGCCGCCAACACTACAGCAATGCATTCATCCGTCTGGGTCATATTATCAAATTCTTAATTTTTTCTTAATTTAGACCTTTTGGCCCAACTACCCGGCCTGGACTCGAACCAGGAATACGAGGACCAAAACCTCGTGTGTTACCATTACACCACCGGGTATTTTTATGATGCCGACGTCATAAACCCGCCTTACCAAACACTTATAATCCGCGCCTGTCCGTGGTTAATAAATTCAAAACTCAAAAGGTAAAAGGTAAAATTAAGGAACTCTCTATTTTTAATTATTGCTTCCTTATTTTTCACTCTTTCCTTTATTTACTTCTTTTAATCCGTGAAAATCCGTGTTAATCCGTGGTTAAAGAAACTCATAATGCAAAAGACAAAATTAAGGAGTTTCCTTTTTTACTTTCGTTTTCATCCACAATTTCCACTTTTTCAATTTTCCTTTTTAATCCGCGAAAATCTGTGGTTTTTTTCTGATGGCCGCAGAATTCCGATGGTCATCGGAACCGACCGGACCCTGCCAAGGGCTTGAGCTGACCATGCTGCGAGACTGTCAGCCCCGTTTTTGACGCTGAAAACTGTGTTTTTTGGTTTTCAGGTCGTTGTTATATGGTTTTGACCCCATACGGCAGGGCAATTAAAGAGGCAATATACAGATTTTTGAACTCTTTGCAAGGACATTCTGTCAAAAATTCAAAATTCCTAAAAACAATAGCGGCATTTCCGGCCCATATTTACCTGTATATTAGGTCCTGAATTCTGATCTCCTTGCTGCCCTGCCATATCGACCGTGACTTAAAGTCCGTTGACGTGGCTTATATGATTTTCAAAATAGATTTTTTTTGAAAGGATAAGAATATGGAAGATTTTGTAACCTTATATTTAAAGCGTATCGATGTAGGGCAAATCCTTGATGGCCTCCATGAACGCATGCTTGTGTGGCGTGCTACAAATGAATATCTTGAAACCGGATATCCCCAATCTGCCGATTATACTGAAGAATGTTCCAGCCCGCTTGAAGCCCTTGCGATAGCTGATTATTATCAGTACATCATTGACACTATCGAAAAGCAGCTCATGGAGCAGGAAAATAACGATACAGAAAAGACGGGATAGAAAGGATCGTTATTTTTCTATAATCCAAGTTCGCCATCCTCTATGCCCAGCGCAATCGACAAAGCCAACGCATTATTAAGGACAAATGAACCGTATTGCCGCGCGAGCGTTAACAGAATTTGTGCGCCTGCTGGCGTCCACTTACATTCTGTGTGCAATTTCTTTTCAATCTGCTTCCAATTCATCGTTCCATCTCGCCGAGAATTTTTGCACGGCAACAATGTCTTGTACTCTTCAATTTTCATTGGTAGATATTGCACATTTTTATTCATTTTAAAACCTACCTGACTTTATAGAACTTGATTTATCAGATTGTTTAATATCTAACGTTAACCGCAAAATATATTTTTTCGATGGTATTCCAATGCATTTGGGTCCGGCTTGAATCTATTGGGAAGTGAAATTTTTTTACCCTCAATCTTGATGAAAGCTATTCGGTACATTTCATTGTGTTTCTTTAGAGAATTTTGAGATAATTGTCTTGAGATAATTGTTTTGTAGTGTTCGTCAAATGATATAAGCCCTCGATCAAAAGCACGATCATGTAAAGCACATAATGAAATGCCGTTTCTTGGATCGGCGCGATGTTCTTTATTGACCGACCACGGAATAATATGGCTCGCGTTTAACAGCTGCTTTGTGCCGATCTGACATACGGCACAAGTGTAATTATATCCCGATAAAACAGTCGTACGAAAAAAACTTTGAATAAGCCGAATACGGACTTGTTTGAGCGACTCAGTCTTAACGGGTTTCTTTATTTCTTTTATTTCATCCAAGTCCCGCGGAATAGAAAATTTATCTATCAACAATTCACTTCGATAGGCCAAATCCTCCCAATTATTATAAAATTCCTCCCAGATTTCTTTATCTAACTTACTGCCGTGTGATAATCCCTGCACATTCCTCGATTGAAGGGCCGGATCAAGTCTTGCCAAATTCCCCATTTTCATGGATAAGGCGGATGGCGTCCTGTTGATGTGTTTTGACAATTCGATTATTCTTGGATTTCGACTGCTGATTTGTCCGAAGGGTATCTTGCAATAGAGATTGAATGCCAAAATTGATTCTTCTCTCGTCCAGTCTCTTCGTGATTTAGACATAATCTTCTCCTATCCGTCTCAGATTTTGAATATACTGCCATATCAACATATTTCAACTGCAAAACGGTTGCAGGGCATTTAAAATCTCTCGGCTGGGAGGTTCTGGTTCTCTGGGAGTGTCAGATCAAGAAGCCGGAGGTTTTGTTCCGCAAACTTCATTCTTTTCTTGCCCTCAGAAATTATTGATGTATGCCTTCTTTCTCAGGCAATCCGTCGGCCGACGGTTGACCAACAGGAATCAATCAGTATAATCCCTGTTTTGTCCGAAACCGAAAAATCAAAGGAAAAACCATGAAAATACTCGTGATTAACGCCGGCAGTTCGTCGATCAAGTATCAGTTATTCGAGATGCCCCAGTCGGTCGTGCTGGCTCGGGGGATTGTTGAACGGGTCGGCCAGCCCGATGCGGTCCTCTCTCACACCGGCAACGACAGCAATATCCGCCGTCCCGTGCAGGCCGGCAGCCATCAGGAGGGCATCTCCGTCATCCTGCAAGCGCTGGCGGATCCGCAGACCGGCACTGTCGAGGATATTCGCCAGATTTCGGCCGTCGGCCATCGCGTGGTCCACGGCGGCGAAGAGTTTACCGACTCGATCCGGATCGACTCGCACGTTCAGGAATCCATCCGGCGGGTTGCCGATCTGGCCCCGCTTCACAATCCGCCGAATCTGACCGGCATTCAGGCCGCCCGACAGGCCCTGCCCGACGCCGTTCAGGTCGCCTGCTTTGATACGGCCTTTCACACCTCTCTGTCTCCGGCGGCCTATCTGTACGGCCTGCCGTATGAAATCTATGAAAAATACCGCGTTCGTCGCTATGGGTTTCACGGCATCAGCCACCGCTATGTCGCCCGTCGCGCGGCCGTTTTGATGAACCGCGACAAGTACGATGTCAATCTGATCACCTGCCACCTGGGCAACGGCTCATCCATCACCGCCGTTAAAAACGGCAAAAGCGCAGATACCTCCATGGGTCTGACTCCTCTGGAAGGGTTGCTTATGGGCACCCGCTGCGGCGATCTGGATCCGGCCATCCTCTTTTATCTGTCCGGCAAAGGATATTCCATCGATCAATTGAATGATCTGTGCAACAAAAAAAGCGGCCTGCTCGGAGTTTCCGGCGTTTCCAACGATATGCGCAATTTGATGGAACTGGCGGAAAAGGGAAATCGGCGGGCCAAACTGGCGATTGACATCTTTTGCTATCGCATCCGCAAGTACATCGGCGCCTATACCGCCGCGCTCGGTTCGCTCGACGGGGTGATTTTCACCGGCGGCATCGGCGAAAACTGCCCTTCTGTCCGCGAAGGGGTCTGTTCCGATCTTACGCAGATCGGCATTCAGATCGACTCAGACCGCAACCGCGCCGCCCAGCCAAAGGAACGTCTGATCAGTTCGGAAAAGTCGCGGGTAAAGGTGTATGTAATCGCCACCAACGAAGAGGCCGCCATCGCCGCCGACACCTATTCGCTGGCTCAGGCATGACCTTTCGCCCTGCCGGAGGCGACTTTTATCCGAGACGATCCGCTTGATATCCGTCAGAGTCGATGCGGATTCGCTGCGCCAGTCCCTTGGCTGACTCAAAGGCATAGTCTTTATCGGCCCGAAGCAAAACGGATGTATCTTGAATGTCGATTTGGATGGGCTGATCCGGTCTTCGGCTGTAAAGAACGTTGGCCAGCGTAAACGCCTTTTCGATTCCGTCGCCGGTCTTGTAGTTGACCGCTTCATCGGGCTGAGCCAGCCGCGGCCCTTCATAGATGGACTCATTGGAAAGCAAGCCAAGCTGCTGGTACACCTGCTGGTCGCTGCGGCCGTCGAATTGCTCAAGAGACACCGGACATCGCTCGACTGCCGCCTTGACAAACGGCTCCCATCGACAGCGGGTCATATCCCGAAACGCATAAAACGCAAGGTCGGCCGTCGGATTTTTTGACCGCATCGACTCCAGATAGTCAATTATCTGCTTGCGGTCCCAGCCCGTTTCAATCCGGATCGGCTCAACGGTTTCAAACCGCTTATCCGGCGAAGGAAGACGCGGGTCCATATGCAGAAACTCGGCCAGACCCTCGACCAGCGCTTCCGAATCCGGCACAAGCGGGGCCAGAAATTTAGCCAGTTTGCCGCGATCCGGTGAGTTTTGGATCTCTATTTTTTCATACTCGATAAACGCCAGCAGCTGTTCGCAGCACATTCGGCCCTCGACCTGATACGGGGTAAAATCCTCCTCTTCCACCTCGTCGAGCAGTTTTTCAAAGGTCGCGTCAAAGATACGAAAGCGGCTGCCGTGCTCATATCCGAACAGCACCTCAGACTTGACAAACATCCGCTCGCCCCGCCGATGCCGGCAAAATTGAAAATACTTTTGATAGTCCCGATTGGCCCGCAAAAAGTTTGCGAAATTCAGCTGATCCAGCTCCATATGCAAATAGCCGCGAAGCAGTCGATCAAGCCGCCGGTACTGCTGCGGGTCCACCGTGGCCCGCTCATATACGCAGTGAATCCAGCCGGTACTGTGGGCCACCAGCGTGACTTGCTCATTGCGAAGGGCACGCTGGGCCTTTTTGGAGATCTCCGTGCCGTTAAACCACATGCTCTTGGTGACAAGACGCCGGTTATTGGTGATGATCCCGTCCTGAATATCTATAAAGTTCTGCGAGTGCAGAGGGGTCAGGATCATGAAGATATCCTCCAACGGTACCCCGCAGACGATAAACGCCGCCGCCGCATACAGAGCCGAAAGAGATACACACTCCCCGGCGCCGCTTTGGTATCCCTCTTTTCGGCTGAAGGCGGCCATGGCCTCGGCGGTCTCGGTCTTCCAGTAAGGGATTCTGTCGCCGTCGTACTGATCCAGCCCGAAATGCCGACGGATATCCACGTCAAAATAATACTTATCGCCGGTATATCCGAACAGGGCATTGCTGCGGGCGATCTGTTCGGGCGGGATGAAATCTTTGAATCGGTTCAGTTCGACATCCTTGTCTGTCAGTCCCCAGGTGTTCAGATCCAGATTGAACTCAAATTCATCCATGATGTACTGGCGAAGACGCAGCAGCTGACGCCATGAATTTTTGCCCGCCAGTTTTTGGAACGCCTCAACATCCCGCCAGCGCCAGATCAGCGGACTCATGATATTGGCCAGTACCAGCGAATACATCAGTTCCGGAAAGACAAAACATTCCATATCCGACAGCGTAATCGCTGAACTGTATTTTTCGAGGTCTTTTGCGTTCATGGAGGGCCATTATATCCCCGACAGGGCCTTCCTTCAATCTCCGAAAAATATCTTTTCCATTGAGACGGCGATCTTTCTTCCGTATACTATCGCCGAAAACGCCTGCCTCGGAAAATTTGGAGTCCAAAAAGGCGGGAATCCAGATAATCTATCCGTTTGCGAAGGCCCTGAGCCCTCCGGAACGAGAACAGGAACCTGCAGAATAAGGAACATACTATGAAGTATCCGGCAAAACTCATCTGTCTGACTGTGGCGGTTATAGTCCTTGGCTCATGTGCAGGACACAAGCAAAAAAACCGCGGCATTCAACACCAACAGGAGATTGGAAGAAAGATGATCCATTTTAACAGTCACTGGCGTTTTATGAAGGGCGATCAGCCGCAGGCCTCACAGATGGATTTTGATGATTCCAGCTGGGAACCCGTGCAGCTGCCGCACGACTGGGCTATTTTCGGTCCGTTCAACCCGCAGGAACACGGCTACTCGGCCAAACTGCCCTGGAAGGGCGTCGGCTGGTACCGCAAAACATTCACACTGCCTGCAGAAGACAGCGGAAAGCGAGTGTATCTGGACTTTGACGGGGTTATGGCCTTCCCCGAAGTATATATAAACGGTCAACTGGCAGGAGAGTGGGATTACGGCTATATTTCTTTCCGGATCGACGCGACCCCTTATGTCCGCTTTGGGCAGGAAAATGTTGTCGCCGTCCGGGCCGACACCCGAAAGCAGGGAACCCGCTGGTATCCCGGAGCGGGCATCTATCGAAAGGTCGTCCTGACAATATCCGATCCGATCCATATCGGACACTGGGCCACCTTTGTGAGCGTTCCGCAGATCGATCAAAGCCAGGCCTCAGTTCAAATCCGCACGGTTGTTGAAAACCATCTTCAATCCGGCATCCCGGCAACCGTGGCGTTTGCGATTACAGATCCGTTTCACAAACCCGTTGTCGAAGAGGTTCGGGAATTGAACCTGCCCGCAGAGGGCACACAAGAAATCACACAAACCTTCCAGATCAGCAATCCGATACGCTGGGATATTCTGGCTCCGAATCTGTACACTCTTGCTATTACAGTGCGCTCGGCCGGACGGACGGTGGATACAGACACTGTCGCCTTCGGCATTCGTACCTTTGAATTTACCGCCAATGACGGCTTTCACTTAAACGGTCGGCGCGTGCAGATCTATGGCGTCAATCTGCATCACGATCACGGCCCGCTCGGGGCGGCCTTTTATACCCGGGCAATGGAACGCCAGCTGGAAATCATGAAAGAAATCGGCGTCAACTTTATTCGTACCAGCCACAATCCGCCGGCTCCGGAACTGCTGGATCTGTGCGACCGTATGGGGCTGCTTGTCTGGGACGAATGCTTCGACAAATGGGATAACACAGCCGGACGAGTCGACGGCAGCCCGCCGCTGGAGGAATACGGAGAAAAACAGATCCGCAACCTGGTCATGCGCGATCGCAATCATCCGTGCGTCGTTGTCTGGTCGATCGGCAATGAAATCGGCAACCAGCCCAATCCGCCCGAAGGCAAATCGGGACCGCGCGTCGCGTTCCTGCGGGACTTTGTTCTCCGATATGATCCGACCCGACCGGTCGGCTTAGCCGACTGCATCCCGCAGACGGCCAATGAGCCCATCCTCGACGCCTTGGATCTGGTCGGCTGGAACTATAACCGGCGGTATTCCATCTTCCGGGAGCGGTATCCGCACAAACCGATCGTGTACAGCGAATCGGCTTCGGCCCTGAGTACCCGCGGCTTCTATGAGCTGCCCCTGCCGACAGAAAAAACCGATTACTCGGATGTCTTTCAGGTCGATTCCTACGATCTGAACGCGGCCGCCTGGTCCGACATCCCCGACCGCGAGTTTGCCCTGATGGAAAAGGATCGTTTTGTCGCCGGCGAAATGGTCTGGACGGGCTTTGATTATTTAGGCGAGCCGACCCCCTTTGATCAGGAGGCCGTCAACTCGTATTTCGGGATTGTGGATCTTTGCGGAATACCCAAGGATCGTTTTTATCTTTATCGCAGTTATTGGCGGCCGCAGGAGACTACCGTGCATATCCTGCCGCACTGGAACTGGCCGGACCGAGTCGGAAAAACTGTGCCGGTGTTTGTTTATACCAACGGCGATCAGGCCGAACTGTTCCTCAACGGAAAATCCCTTGGCCGGCGAATCAAAGGACAAATTCCTGAAAAACCGGCCAACTTCGCACTGGGCAAACCAGTAAGCGCAAGTACCTTTCAGGAAGCCGAAGGGCATCCGGCAAGCCATGCCGTCGACGACAATTGGCAGACTCGATGGTGCGCCTCCTCCTCGGAAAAGAACCAGTGGTTCCGCGTGGATCTTGAGGAAGAGCAATCGATCCGCTGCATTCGGATTGAATTTGAACGCGAGGCCAAAAACTACGGATATCGCATTGAGGTCTCCTCCAATGGAGCGGACTGGAAGACGGTGGTCGAAAAATCGACAACCTGGAAGCCCCATTACGGCGGCTCTCTGGAGGCCTTCTGGGATATAGACGTTCGGGCTCGTTATGTGAAGGTCGTCTTTACGGATCTGCAGAATAACTGCTGGGCGTCGATTCGCAGCTTGGACGTATATCCGCAATCGGTGGAATCCGATTATTATCGATCGACCTATCAGTACCGCCTGCGATGGAACGATGTGGTCTATGAGCCCGGCCGGCTGAAGGCGGTGGCCTACAAAGACGGCAAGCCGATCGGAGAGGCGCAAGTGTGCACAGCCGGACCGCCCGACCGGCTTCGGCTGACGCCCGACCGGACCCGCCTGACCGCTTCGGGGGAAGATTTGTCGTATATCCTCGTTGAGGCAATCGACAAGCAGGGCAACCTGTGCCCGCTGGCGGAGGATTTGGTGCATTTTGAGGTCCAGGGGCCGGGTCGAATCGCCGGCGTAGGCAACGGCAATCCGATGTCACAGGAGCCGTTCCAGGCCAACTACCGAAAACTTTTTTATGGCAAGGCGATGCTGATCGTGCGCAGCGAGTCGGGCCAAAGCGGCCGAATCCGCGTGACTGCTTCGGCTGATGGGATGAAAAAAGCCGTTTCCACACTGGTCGCTCGCTGAACAACCCGTTTCTGACGCTATTGTTTTGATGTGCGGCTGGCGCCGGCCAGATTCTGGACAAACCGGAAAAATGCGCTGGGGTCATTTTGTCCGATCAATCCTCACAACCGTTTTTTCTGTCCTGCCTACACCCGGTGCATCATCTTGAAGATATTTTCGTTCTGAAGGGTGATGTTTAAATCCATCTCGCCGGCGATTTTATTCAGCTGCCGCTGAATCTGGGGCATATCAATAGTCGCCCGGCTGATGTCCACCGCCATCGTCATCACAAAATATGCTTCCATAATCCGCTGGCTGACGTCAAGGATATTATTGATCTTTGAAAAGTTAAACGAAACAGGACTGAATGTCCGATAACAAGGACATGAGACCTTCAGGAACCCCTCA